>PXQH01000004.1 GCA_003022125.1 Cyanobacteria bacterium QS_8_64_29
CGTCTCGTCGACAATGAGCGTTCCGCCTTCGCCCTGGGCCAGCAGGTGCTGCTGGGCGTAGCGGACGAGCTCGTCTCGCACGGCATCTGCACTCCAGCGGGCTGGACCCAGCAGTCGCTGGAGACCATCCGGGGTGGCCTTGCCGGCCTGTTCGGCCAGTTGCCAGCCGTTTTTGCGTTCCAACTGAGCCAGCAGGCCGCGGAGGTAGTTTTGGGCCTGCTGGCTCAGGTCGCGGCGAGTAAAGTGAGGGCCGAGCTGCGCCAGTAAGGCCTGCCACTGCTCGCTCCAGCTTGATACGGTTATGGCGTCCATAGATTCCCTGGTTGGCGACCCCTCGATTGCCCGCCACAGCAATTATAGAGCTAATCCGCGACTGTAGTACTAAGCGGCCTCCCGCCGGCACAGCACCAGGGCAAACCACTGCTGGGGGTCGGTCCAAACTGCGATGGGGGGCAGCCCTTGCCGCTGCAGCTCGGGCCGGATCCGATCCAAATCGAACTTGCGCGAGATCTCGGTGTTGATGGTCTCGCCGCACTCGAAGGGAACCGTTAACGCCAGGCGCTCGAGGCGGACTGAATGCGCCTGCAGGCAGCGCAGGTAGGTCTCCACCTGCCCGCGCTCGGTGTTGTAAAACGTCCAATGCCGGAACAGGTTGGGATCGAAATCCCCATCAAAGCGCCAATTGAGATGGTGCAGTAGGTTGTAGTTGAAGGCCGCGGTGATCCCCTGGCTGTCATCGTAAGCGGCCTCTAGCGTGGCAGCGTCCTTTTGCAGGTCTAGTCCCAACAGCAGGCAATCGCCGGGTGCTAGCGACTGGGCCATGAGGGCAAAAAACGCATCGCTTTGCGCGCGATCGAAATTGCCCAAGCTGCTCCCCAGAAACGACACCAAGCGCGCCGGTAGCGGCGATGGCCCCATGCGGGCTAGGGCCTGCTCGTAAGTGGCAACCAAGCCGCGCACTTGCAGCTCGGGGTAGTCGGCCAGCAACTGGTGGGCGCTGGCTTCCAATATGCCGGCGCTGACATCAATGGGAACGTAGCGCAGCGGGGCGCCGCGCGCTCGGTACGCATCCAGCAGGATCCGGGTTTTGGTGGCGCTGCCGCTGCCCAGCTCCACCAATTCGCAAGGACCGGTAATGCGAGCTAGCTCGGGGGCACAGTCGCGCAGGATTTGCGCTTCGGTGCGCGTTAAGTAGTACTCGGGTAACTCGCAGATCTGCTCGAACAGTTGCGAGCCCCGGTCGTCGTAAAAATAGCGCGAGGGCAGTGATTTGGGAGCCTGGCTCAGCCCGCGCATCACGTCACTGCCCGCCTCGCCGGCGTCACTGGGATCGAGCAGCCGCTCGATGGCCAGCCGCTGCTCTGGGGTGGATTGGGTCGAGCTGCTGGGGGCAGGCGAATGGGATGGCATTGCAGAGTTGGTAGGTCGCGCCTTCTCGGGCGAGCCCAGTTTAAGGGGAATCGCTGGCGCAGCGAAACCCGGCAAAGAGCTGGCGCACCCCAGGCAGGTACCAATTGCGCCAGCTGTTGCGCAGCGCCCAAGGGCGCGTTGCCCAGCTGCCGCCGCGCAAGACGCGATGCTGGCCGTCGAAAAAGGCCTGGGAGTAGCCCCAGTAGGGATAGCAAGCAAAACCGGGATAGCCATCGAACCCGGAGGCCGTCCACTCCCAGACATTGCCCAGCATGTCCTCGCAACCGGCTGCGCTGCGCCCTTGGGGGTAGGTGCCAACGGGGGTGGTGTGGCCGACAATCGTGTCGTGATTGCAAGCGCGCGCGCTCGGCGCTGCCTCGCCCCAAGGGAACGTCCGGGCAGCGGCGCCATCCCAGCTGGCTGCCTTTTCCCATTCGGCTTCGGTGGGCAGGCGCTTGCCGGCAAAGTGAGCGTAGGCTTCGGCCTCGTAGGCGCTGACCCCGCAGACGGGATGGTCGTCCCAATCCGGCGAGAGGGCCCTGTAGAGCGAGCCGGCCACAGGCTGGGCCTGCAGCCACTGCCATCCCGCCTGGGACCACCAGCGGCGGGTTTGATAGCCCCCTGCCGCAATAAAAGCGCGGAACTGCCGGCAGGTCACCGGGTAGCGATCAATGGCAAAGGCATCCAGCTCGACCCAATGCGCCGGCCGTTCGTTGTCCTGGGCGCTGGCGTCGCTGCCCATCCGGAACGGGCTAGCGGGCACGGTCACCATGGCACGATCGCGCTCGGGGGCGGCATCGGCGGCTGGCGGCACGACTGCTTCATGCCCGCAGGCTGCCGCGGGGTGGCGCTGGAGGGCCTGAATGAAGGTCACGATCTCGCTGTGCTGGCACTCGTGCTGGATCAGCCACCACCAGAGCCGATCGCGCTCGCCTGCTAGCGGGGCATCCGCCAAGTAGGCCAGCACCTCGGCGCGGACGCGATCGGCGTAGCCGCGCAGAGTCTCAAAGGCGGGCAGGTGCTGCCGCTGGGCCTTGGGCAAGCCGTTGGGGTCGAACAGCTGGCGGTACTCGGGGCGCAGCGGGCGCCAGCCGGCACAGCGCTCGCGGATCCAGAACGATTCCACATCGGCGATGTGCCCCAGGTGCCAGCCGATGGGACTGAAACCGGGATGGGCTTGCTGGCAAAAGCGCTCGCGATCGACCCCCTCAAACAGCGCTAGCGTGCGGCGGCGGCACTGCTGCAGGGCATCAAAAATGGCCTCACGCTTGGAGCGAGCGGATGCTAACCGCACCATCTGTCCCCACACCCAGGGTACTGTTCTCCGGACAACGCTCCCAGTCTGCGTCAAACAGGGGTTCGGAGGCAACGATCGCGGCGTCGGGGTGGGCGCTGCTGCCGCGCAGCCAGTACAGGCTGGGGGCAGGGGATTCGCTGGCGCAGCGCGCGGCGATCAGCTGCTGGCCGTCGGCCAGCAGGACGTTGGCGCAGAAGTAGACGCCAAAGGCGCGCGCCATCTCGCCCAGTTGGGCCAGCGCGTTGACCAGCGCCTGTTGCAGCGAGATGCCGGCAACCGTTTGGAGCTGGTTGAGGATGAGGGCAAACAGGTGTTCGGAGTCGGTGGTGCCCTGGATGGCTTGGTAGATTTCGTCGCTGAGGGCGTTGCGAATGGGGCGGTACAGGGTCTGGCGGAAGCGATTGATGTAGCCGTTGTGGGTAAACAGCAGGCGATGGCCCACCGAGAGATTCTCGCTGCTAAAGGGCTGGCAGTTGCTGAAATCGACGGACAAACCGGGCGTGGCGCTGCGAACGTAGCCCAGGATGCAGCTCGATTCGACGTAGCGGCTCAGATGCGGCAGGTTCAAATCGCTCCAGATGGGGGCTGTGTTGCGATAGCGGAAGGGATCGCTCGAGCGCGCGCAGGCGTACCACCCCAACCCGAAGCCATCCGCGTTCATGAGCGCCTCCATCTCGCGGGGTTGATAGCTCTGCACGACCAGCGAATGCTCCGGGCCATACAGCAGCTCGTCCAGGCCAACGGGCGGACCGAGGTAACCGAGTAGGCGGCACATGGTTGCAGCGCGTGACGAACGGTCCTTCCCATTCTGCCTGCTGCCCCCGGCGGCCCCGAGTCGCGATCGCGACCTTGCATCTGTCCCCGCTGTCTGGGAGGATGGGCGCGATTAAAGAGTGTGTAGTTTTGTATACTAGAGGTTAAAAGCGTTTAACCGAGCGGTCCCCGCCCGATTGGGCGCGCTCCCCATGCCATGGCTGTTTCCCAACGGACGTTAGGCCAACGCGTACTCAACGGCTACGATCCCGCCGCGATCGGGCGCTACTATCGCTATCGCCCCCTGACGCTGATCGGGCGCATGCTCCACATCACGTGGCTGTTGGGGAGTTTCGGCCTGCGGCTGCAGCGCGATCGCTGGCAGGGCCGCGAAACCCAGCGCATCCAGCAGCGCGCCCGCGAGCTGCGCCAGATCCTGACCCGGTTGGGGCCCAGCTTTATCAAGATCGGCCAGGCCCTCTCCACGCGCCCGGATCTGGTGCGCCAGGACTTTCTGGATGAGCTAACCAAACTGCAAGACGAGCTGCCACCGTTTCCCAACGCGCAAGCTTGGGCCATCATCGAGCGCGAGTTGGGGCGCCCGGTTGGCGAGGCCTTCCGCGAAATCTCGCCCCAGCCCGTTGCGGCGGCCAGCCTGGGGCAGGTCTATCGCGCCGTTTTGCCCGATGGCGAGGTGGTCGCGGTTAAGGTCCAGCGCCCCAACCTGGTGGCCGTGCTGTCGCGCGATTTGCTGCTGTTGCGCTGGGGGGCCTGTTGGCTGGGACCTTGGCTGCCGCTCAACCTGGGCCACGATCTGAGCGCGATTGTGGATGAGTTGGGCACTAAGCTGTTTGAAGAAATCGACTACCGCAACGAGGGGCGCAACGCCGAGCAGTTTGCGGCCAACTTCCACGCCGATCCCCACATTAAAGTCCCGCGGGTTCACTGGCCCTACAGCAGCGTCCGCGTGCTGACGCTGGAGTGGATCGAGGGCTACAAGCTCACCGATGCCGATCGCATCCGCGAAGCGGGCCTAGACACGGACGCCCTGATCCGCATTGGCGTCATTGCCGGCTTGCGCCAGCTCCTCGAGCACGGTTTTTTCCATGCCGATCCCCACCCGGGCAACTTGTTTGCCATGCCGGACGGGCGCATGGCTTACATCGATTTCGGCATGATGGACCGGCTGAGCCAGCACGACAAAGAAACCATTGCCAGCGCGATCGTACATCTGATCAATCAGGATTACTACGCCCTGGCCGAGGACTTCACCGAGCTAGGCTTTCTGGTCCCTGGGACCGACTTTGAGCCCATCATCCCGGCGTTGGAGTCCGTGCTGGGGGATGCCATGGGCGAGCGCGTGCGCGACTTTAACGTCAAAACCATCACGGACCGGTTCTCGGCGGTGATGTACGACTACCCCTTCCGCGTGCCGGCGCGGTTCGCGCTCATTATCCGCACGCTCATTACCCAAGAGGGGTTGGCGCTGCGCCTCAACCCCAACTTCAAGCTGGTTGAGGTGGCTTATCCCTACGTCGCGCGCCGGTTGCTGCGGGGCGAATCCCCGCAAATGCGGCAGCGCTTGCTTGAGGTGCTGTTTAAAGACGGCAAGTTCCAGTGGCAGCGGTTGGAGAACATGCTGGCAATTGCGCGGGCCGATGCCCGCTTTGACATTCTGCCCACGGCGCAGCTCGGGTTGCAGTACCTGCTCTCCGAGGAGGGCAGCGACCTGCGCCATCGACTGCTGCTGGCCCTGACCGAAGATGATCGCCTCCATACCGACGAAGTCCAGCGCATCTGGCACTTGATCCAAGACGACCTGCAACCGAGCCGCCTGCTGGGCGCTGCGCTGGAGGCACTCGCCCCCCGCCCGAGCGAGTCGAGCCAAGACATTGCCCCCTCGCGCTCGGGTTGAGGTTACCGTTGTTCTGCTGCTGACTGGCATGTATCCGTTTCCCCAACCGCCTTACTTGCTACTTGTCGCCGGGCTGCTGGTCGGCATTAGCTGCGGCTTGGCCTTCCAAGCCAGCCTCAAGCAAAACGTGCGCGGGCGATCGCTGCAGCCCGAACCCATCGATCGGCCCCTCCACCGCGACGGGCAGCTGCTGCTGCCGTTTTTGGGGATTTGCAGCGGCATTTGCGTTTTTTTGGCAGCCGGGCTGGAGATCTTTAGTATGGCCCGCTGGCTCGCCTACGCGATCGCGCTGCCCCTGACAGGGCTGATGGGCGCTTTGATTTGGTCGCAGCTCGGGAAGCTGCTGCTGCAGCTGCAGCAGGGGGGCTCGCAGGCCATCGATTTGGATTCGCTCTAGCGGCCTGCGTGCTAAGTTGCTCGTGATGCGCTCAACCGACAGGGGCGATGTGGGTTAGCAACCCCATAGGGGCCCGCGCGCTGCAAGACCTGGTGTTTGTGGCCCTTGCGGGGGCTTTTTTGCTACTAGCCGGTTGGGCTTGGCGCCGCACGCAAGCTTACACACTGCCCCGTCCCTACCCGGGCTGGTTTCGAATCTGGTTTGTGAGCGTGCAGCTGATGGGGGGCCTCCTGCCACTGCTGGCCTGGGCCTGGAGCGCGTGGCAGGGACTGGCTGGCGCCGCCACCTTCTGGAGCTCCTACCTGGCCGTGCTGGGCCTGCAGATCCTGTGCGAGAGCCTAACGCTTCGGCAGTTCCGCTCGGTGGTTTGGGTGATGGTGCCCTACTTGTTCGTTCCCTACCGTCTCTGGCAGCTCTACGACGGATGGGCGCTACTGCCGGAGGCCTCGCTGGCAATGCGCGTGCTGCTGGGACTCAACCTAGCGGTTTGGCTGGGCAACTACCTGCTGGATCTGGCCCAGCTGCCGCGCTTGTTCCAGTGGCCGTTGCAGGCAGAGGCTGAGGACCCAGCAAGCCGGCAAACCGCGAGCTCTTAGCCCGCGAATAGCGCCAGCGTGACAAAAGCCATCACGCCCCCTGCAATCGCCCCGGCGACGAGGAGCAGCAATCCAGTGCGATTGAAACGGTCCGACATGGCTGCAACCTCCAAAGGGACTCGCTCGGAAGGTTAGCACGCGGTGCAGGGGCACGTAAGACAGCGGCAGAACCGGCCCTTGCAGGACGGCACTTTGCAGTCAATTGGGCGGCCGCAAATGTTGCGCGCCCTACCGATCTAAAGTTGCTGCCGCAATTGGGAACAGAGGCGACACGCTGCCTGTCTTATTACAACGACAAGCCTGCCCTAGCCGGTTGGGGCAGGCTTGTTAGTTGACCGTTCCATGGGTGGGATCGAAGTTCACCAATTTTTCATATCTCGCTTGCTAGCTTAAAGCTGGCACTCGCTAGGAAAAACAATTCCATGCCGTAAGGAGGGCATATGGTCGCCGAACTAGCCATTACCCTATTGCTAGCTGTCACCTTCCTGTGGCTTTTTTTTGGCATTGTACTGGCTTTGCCCCACGCCATTGCTTACGAACGTCAAGCTCGGCTTTATGCCCGCAGCTGGCAGCAACGATGCGCTGACTGGCGCTTGGGCACCGCCATGCTACTGCGAGCCGCGTTGCGAGAAGATGGCCCTACTTGGCTAGCTCAAGCATTTTCGCACAAGCTGGCGCTAAGCCCGGACCAAGGCACGATCAAGCAATAGGCAGCACTATTGTGCCAGAGGCGTGAGCTTACCTCCAGCGCAAATAGGCCATGGCCGTTCTAGAACGCGACTGGACCCATGCTTCGATCAAAACCAATCGAGTCCAGTTGCACTACGTCACCCAAGGGCAAGGCCCGCTGATGGTGATGCTGCACGGATTCCCCGAGTTTTGGTATTCCTGGCGTCACCAAATCCCCGAGTTTGCCTGGGACTACACAATTGTTGCCCCCGATTTGCGGGGCTATAACGATAGCGACAAGCCCCAGGCCGTCTCCGCCTATGCCATGACGGAGCTGGTCCGGGACGTAGCAGGCCTGATTCGGGGGCTGGGCTACGAGAGCTGCGTTTTGGTCGGCCACGACTGGGGCGGCGCGATCGCCTGGCATGTTGCGTACGCTCACCCCGAGCGCGTAAACCGCCTAATTGTAATGAACATTCCCCATCCAGCCAAGTTCGGCGAGGGATTGCGAACGCCGCAACAATTGCTGCGGAGTTGGTACATCTTTTTATTTCAACTGCCGCTGGTTCCCGAATGGCTGCTGCAGTGGAATGATTACCAGGCGATCGCGGCTGCCTTCCAAGGCATGCTCATTGACAAGACGGCCATCGCACCGGCCGAGCTTGAGGCTTACAAGGACGCGGCTGCCAAGCGGGGAGCGCTAACGGGCATGGTGAACTATTACCGCTGCGCCTTCCAAGACTTGTTCGAGCTGCCGCGCATGCGGTGGCGGCAACTTGAGGTGCCTACTCTCATGGTGTGGGGCGAGAACGATGCCGCCCTGGGCAAGGAACTCACCAACGGGACGGACGCTTACGTCCGCGATCTCCAAATGCGCTACATTCCCAACTGCAGTCACTGGGTCCAACAAGAGCAGCCCCAATCAGTCAACCGCTACATGCGCGAGTTTTTGCAGGCATACCGGAACGCCTAAAGGGACCTCCTTATCTGTCACCTTGAGCGATTGCCCGCGTGGCAAGCATGGGGCAAATCTCGGCTGGAGGCAGGCCTGGCGCAACCAGAAATCCCTGCATCTGGTCGCAGCCCAACTCGGCCAGCATCCGGTACTGCTGCTGCGTCTCTACCCCTTCGGCGACTACGGTCAGCCCCAGCTCCTGGGCCACAGCAATGATGGCTTGGACGATGGCGCGATCGCGCGGCCGGACATCAACTCCTTGAATGAAGGTGCGATCGATTTTGAGGGCATGGACGGGCAGATCGCGCAGGTACTGAAAGGACGAGTACCCCGCGCCAAAGTCATCAATAGCAAAGCTAACGCCCAGCGCGCTTACCTGTTGCATGACCGCGATGACTGTGCCGACATCCTCAATGAAGGTGCTCTCGGTCACCTCGAGAATCAATCGCTCCGGCGCCAGGCCGGTTGCGGCCAGGGCCTCCTCGACGGCAGCGGCGAAGTCCTCCTCCAGCAGTTGCGCGGCGGCGACGTTCACGGCCACCGTGCTGGCTTGGCCACTCGAGCAGCAAGGCCAGCTCTGGGCTTCGCGGCAAGCCTCGCGCAGCGCCCAACGGCCCAGTGGTTGGATGGCCTGAGCGCTCTCGGCAGCGGGGATGAATTCGCCTGGCGACACGCGCCCGAGCTCTGCATCGTGCCAGCGCATGAGGGCTTCCGCGCCAATCACGGTGCCATTCGCAAACGCAATCTTGGGCTGATAGACCAGATAGGGCGGGCTGCCGCTCGATTCGTCCAGCGACTGCATCAAGCGGCACTCCAGGGCCGCCATGAGGTCGGTATTGTAGGTGCGGACGCTCGAGGCACCGGTGGGCGCTTGCGCCTGCATGGCCTGCAGCGCGCAAGCCACCAAATCCTCGCCATCGGCGGCATTCGCCGGATGAACGCTGACGTTAATGCGCGCGCTGAGGGCAGCCGACTCGCCGTGCACGGTTAGTGGTTGCTCGAAGGCCTCCCGGACCAGCTCCGCCTCATGAGAAAGCTGGCTTTGGGGGTCGGTTAGCGACTGCACGACCAAAAAGGTGTCATCGTACCAGCGCCCGATGGTGGCCTCGGCGTCCAAAGCTTGCTCCAGCCGGTTGCTCACCTCGCTCAAGAGCACGTTGGTGTAGCTGGCGCCGTGAACGACCAGCAGCTCGCGCAAGCCCCGGATGCCCACGGCCGCCACCATCAAGCTGCCGCCCGTCTCGTGCAGGTCCTGGATGCCATCCTGCACGCGCTGCCGCAGGCGCTGCTGGCCGGCCCGGCCGGTGGCTGAGTCGATGGCTTGGGTCTGCGCGCTCTCGGCAAAGCGGGCAATAGTGCCCTCGGCAATTTCGGCTAATTCCTGCAGCAGCTGGCGTTGGCGCTCGTCCAACGTTCGGGGCTGGTAGTCGAAGATGCAAAAGGTCCCCACGATCTGCCGGTCCGGTCCCCATCGCACTGGAACCCCGGCGTAGAAGCGGATGTAGGGCGCCCCTACAACGAGCGGATTGGCCGCAAAGCGGGGGTCTTGGGTGGTATCCGGTACGACTAGCGTGTCGTCGTTCGCGATGGCGTACGTGCAAAACGCAGCGTCGCGCGGGCAACCCGTGCCCTCAAGGCCTAGCGGGGCCTTGAACCACTGCCACTGCCGGTCCATGACCGGGACTTGGGCCATGGGGACGCCAAACAGCGTGCGGGCAAATTCGGCAATGGGCTGGAGGTGCTCGTCCGGGATCTCGAGGGTTCGAGCGGCAAACAGCGCCTCAATGCGCCCATCCTCATCCGGTGGCAGCGGAGCTGATGTCATAGTCCTGCACTACATTCTGGGCTGCTAAAGCTGGCGTACTGGCCCCAGGCGCCAGCACGCTTGCCATGCGGGGGCGACGGCTGCGACCTTAACCTCGCAGGGCCTGCCAACAGGAATGCCATGGAACAGTTGTTGCCCACCATGCCAGCCGGCCCGCTGGGGACCTTTACCATCCTGCTGCTGGTGAGCCTGTTCGTCCCGCCGCTGGCACAGCGGCTGCGGCTGCCAGGATTGGTGGGCTTGATTGGGGCCGGTGCCGTGCTGGGCGAGCACGGCCTCAACTGGCTCGATGCCGATAGCGAGACCATGCAGCTGCTATCGGACATTGGCAAAATCTATTTGATGTTCGTGGCCGGGCTCGAGATCGATCTGGCCGAGTTCCGGCGCGCTAGGAATCGGTCGCTGAGCTTTGGGGTGGCAACCTTTGTCCTGCCATTGCTGGCAGGTCTGTTATACCAATTCTCGTGGCCTGTGCACTAGATTCTAATCCCCGGAACTCCCTCAATATAGGAGTTATGTGTTTTTTGCGGGCGTGCATCTGCTCCTCAAATTGGTATTAGTGGGTCGTGCCTTTGGCAGTGGTTGGAATGCTTCCCTCCTGCTGGGCTCGCTCATGGCATCCCACACGCTGCTGGCCTATCCCATCGTCTCGCGGCTGGGCGTGGCCCGCAGCGAACCGGTGGTGGTCACCATTGGCGCAACCATCTTTACCGACATTGCGGCGCTGCTGCTGCTGGCCGTCAGCATCTCCATTCATACTGGTGGTTTTTCGCCGCTAGGCTTAGTCGCTCAAGTTGCAGGGTTGGCGCTCTATGCGACC
Organism: Cyanobacteria bacterium QS_8_64_29; assembly: GCA_003022125.1. NCBI lineage: Bacteria > Bacillati > Cyanobacteriota > Cyanobacteria bacterium QS_8_64_29. Next base: position 10,638 of record PXQH01000004.1, read on the forward strand.
GTCGTTCTGGTGGGCTTCGACTGGGCTGGCAAGCGTTACCTGCAGCGCACTGGCGACGAGCAAAGCAATCAGTTCTTATTCGTGCTGCTAGCCGTTTTTCTGGCCTCAGTAGGCGCGCAGGCCATCAACATCGATCGCATCGTTGGTGCGTTTTTGGCTGGGCTCGCCGTCAACGACGCAATCGGCCGCAGCCCGGTGGAAGAAAAAGTGCAGTTTGTGGGCAGCTCGCTGTTCATACCGTTTTTCTTTATCGACATTGGCTTGCTCGTCGACGTTCCGGTGTTTGTTGAGACGCTCGCGACGGAGCTGGGGTTGGCGGCTGCGGTTGTCGCTGCGCTTGTGGGGAGCAAGTTCCTGGCTGCGTTGGGCGTCGCCCGCTACTTCCGCTATAGCTGGAACGACATGGCCGTTATGGGCTCGCTGTCGCTGCCGCAAGTGGCAGTAACCCTAGCAGCAGCCCTGGCTGGGGTGGAAGCGGGGGTCCTGAGCGAGAAACTGTTCAACGCCGTCATCGTACTCATGCTGGTCACGGCCCTGTTGGGGCCGCTGCTGACCGAGCGCTTTGCCAGCAGGATGCCGCTTCCCGAGGCAGCGGTCCGATGGGGAGCCGCTGGGCGACGCCACCTCGACCGAGCGCGAGCGAGCAGCCGATCGGCCTTTTACGGTGGTCGTTCCTCTCTCCGATGCCGGGCAAAAAGCCGATTTGCTGGCCACGGCGGCGCTGCTAGCGCAGCACGAATCGGGCCAGCTCGTACCGCTGGCGATTGTCCCCTCGCGGGCCCGCATGGATGACCCCCAGCTCGAGACCGCCATTGCCGAGGCCGAGCGGCACCTGGATGCGGCTGGCGCGGTGGAAAATCAGCTCTCCGTTCCCACGCGGCGCTACCTGCGTATCGATAGCGACCCGGCTGAGGGCATCAGCCGCGCGGCGCGGCAGTACGACGCCGATTTGATCGTCATGGGCTGGCAAGATACAAGCCGGTTGCAGGCACGGCTATTCGGGACGACGACCGAGCGCGTGCTGTGGTCGGCCCACTGTCCGGTTGCCGTCGCGCACCTGATTGCCCCGCCAAGCCAGTTCGAGCGCATCCTGGTCCCGGTCAAAACCCTCATACCAATTTGAGCAGCAGATGCACGCTTGCCAAACAGCATGACCCCCATATTGAGGGATTCCTGGAGATCGGAATCTAGTGCAAAAGCCACGAGAATTGGTATCATCCCATTTTCCGGAGCTAGCGCACTAGGATAGAGGTGGTGAGCTGAAGTTAGCCATGACTACCGTCTTCAACACCGAGATTGCCGAGTCCCCCCAG
>PXQH01000005.1:0-13876 GCA_003022125.1 Cyanobacteria bacterium QS_8_64_29
GCGCGCATGCGCGCTGGTTCCGCTGACCGGTCGGCGGCAGCATCGGCGTGGGGGAGCGGATTCATACCAATTTGAGCAGTGGATGCACGCTTTCCAAAGAATATGACTCCCATATTGAGGGAGTTTTGGAGGTTAAAATCTAGTGCACAAGCCACGAGAATTGGTATAAATCCGAGAGCGTTCCGACGCAAAGGAGTTCGCCTTGGGCCAAAATGGCGACGTGATCGCAGAGCTGCTCCACCTCGCTCAGGGCGTTGGCATTGAGGCAAATCGTTTTGCCTTGCTGCTGCAGCGCCTGCACGATCTCGCGGATCTGGGCGCGGCCTAGCGGGTCGAGGCCCGACATGGGTTCATCCAGCAGCACCAGCGCCGGATCGCTGACCAGGGCGTGCGCCATGCCCGCACGCTGCAGCATGCCCTTGGAGTACTGGCGCAACGGTTGGCGGCGCGCCGTCGCGCGCGCCAGCCCCACTTGCTCGAGCAGCGCGGCAACGTGCGATGCCTGATACCAATTTGAGCAGCAGATGCACGCCCACCAAAGAACATGACTCTTATATTGAGGGAGTTTCGGGGATCGCGATCTAGTGCATAAACTACGAGGATTGGTATCAGGCCCAGCAGGATCTTGAGCAAGGTGGTTTTGCCGGAGCCGTTGGGCCCCAACAACCCGAAGGTTTCGCCGGCGTGCACGGACAGGGTGCAGTTGCGCAGCGGGCGTTGCTTGCGCTGCAGCCAGAACCCGCTGCGGTACACCTTGCACAGCCCGCTGACCTGGATGGGAGGCGCTGTCTCGCTCGCTCGATCGGCCACGCTGGCTTTGCCTGCCTTCTGGCGGCGAGCGTTCCCACAGGGGCCCGCTCGACGATCACCGGCAGGTAGATGGCCCGCTAGGGCCGATCCCCCTCGGCGGCCACAAGCAGCGCTACCGCATGGGCGCAGATGCCCTCGCCGCGGCCTAAGTGCCCGAGTTTGTCGTTGGTAGTGGCTTTGACGCTGACGTGATCGCGCCCGATGCCGAGCTGCTGGCTCAGGCGATCACGCATGGTGGGTAGATGCGGTCCCAGTTTGGGCCGCTCGGCCACGAGGGTGGCATCGAGATTGCCGATGCGCCAGCCGCGCGCGCGCACCTCGCGATCGATGCGGGCGAGTAGGGTCAGACTGTTAGCGTCCTGCCAGTTGGGGTCGCTAGAGGGAAAGTAGTCCCCAATGTCGCCTAGGGCCAGCGCCCCCAACAGGGCATCCATGAGGGCATGGATGAGGGCGTCCCCATCGCTGTGACCCAGCAACCCCAAATCGGTAGCAATCTCGACGCCACCCAGAATCAGCGGCCGCCCGGCGACCAGGCGGTGGCTGTCGTAGCCGTTGCCAATGCGAACGCTCATGCCCGCCGGCCGGCTAGCGCTTGGCGACCTTGGCAGTCGCCTTGCGCAGGCGGATGGATTGGGGCGTGACCTCCACCCGTTCGTCCGGGTTGATGTACTCTAGCGCCCGCTCTAGGGTCATCTCCTGGGGCGGTTGCAGCTGCTCCAGGACCTCCCCTGCCGAGGCGCGATGGTTGGTGAGCTGCTTGGCCTTGCAGATGTTGAGTTCAACATCCTTGGGATGGTTGGTCTCGCCCACGATCATGCCCTTGTAGACGCGCGTGCCTGGCCCAATGAAAAAGGTGCCGCGCTCTTCGGCTTTTTTGAGGGCGTAGAAGGTTGAGGTGCCTTCTTCCTGGGCCACCAGCACGCCGTTGTGCCGGGTCTCAAACTCGCCGGCCAGCGGGCGGTAGTCCAAAAAGCTGTGGCTCATAATGCCCTCGCCGCGGGTCAGGCGCAGGAACTCGCCGCGAAAGCCTACCAAGCCGCGGGCTGGGAGCACGAACTCGAGTTGGGTGCGCCCGTTCTCGCCGGCCTGCATGTCTTGCATCTGGCCCTGGCGCTCGCCCACGCGCTCGATGCAGCTGCCCACTGTGTCTTCGGGGACATCCAGAACCAAGTACTCGTAGGGTTCGCACGGCTGGCCGTTGACCTCGCGATAGATCACCTTGGGCTGCGAGACCTGGAACTCGTAGCCTTCGCGGCGCATGTTTTCGATCAAAATGCCCAGGTGGAGCTCGCCGCGACCGGCCACATCGAACCGATCGGTCGAATCGGTTTCGCTGACGCGCAGCGCCACGTTGGTCTCCATCTCTTTATACAGGCGATCGCGTAGCTGCCGCGAGGTAACGTAGGTCCCTTCCTGTCCGGCAAAAGGCGAGTCGTTGATGGCAAAGGTCATTTGCAGGGTGGGCTCATCCACGCTAATGAGCGGCAGCGCCTGCGGCTCGTCAGGGGCCGCGATCGTCTCGCCAATGTTGATATCGCCTAGGCCAGCTACGGCAACGATACTGCCCGCCTCGGCGGCTTCCAGCTCGACTTTGTTGAGCCCTTCAAAGCCCATGAGCTTGGTGATTTTGTGGCGCTCGAGCTCACCGTTGGTTTTGATGACGGCCGCTTGCTGGCCGGCCTGGATGCGGCCGTTGTGAACCTTGCCGATGGCAATACGGCCCAGGTAGTCGGAGTACTCCAGCGTGGTGACTTGCAGCTGCAGCGGTGCCTGGGGATCGCCTGCCGGGGGCGGCAGCTGGTGGACCAGAGTCTCAAACAGCGGCTGCATGCTGTCGCCGCTGGCATTGGGGTCCGATTTGGCAACCCCTTCAACGGCTGAGGCGAACAAGTAGGGAAACTCGCACTGGTCCTCATCGGCCCCCAAATCGATGAACAAATCCAGCACCCGGTCGATGGCGCCGTCGGGATCGGCTTGGGGCCGGTCGATTTTGTTGACGACCACGATGGGGCGCAGCCCTTTCTCCAGCGCTTTTTTGAGCACAAAGCGCGTTTGGGGCATGGGGCCTTCGGTGGCATCGACTAGCAGCAAGCAGCCATCCACCATGCCCAGCACGCGCTCGACTTCACCGCCAAAGTCGGCGTGGCCCGGCGTATCGACGATATTGATGAGAATGTCTTGATAGCGAATGGCCGTGTTTTTGGACAGGATGGTAATGCCGCGCTCCCGCTCCAGGGCATTGGAGTCCATGACGCAGTCGGGAACGTCTTCGCCGCTGCGGAAAATGCCCGACTGTTGCAGCATCGCGTCGATCAGGGTGGTTTTGCCGTGATCGACGTGGGCAATGATGGCCAGATTGCGGATGGAGGCTGTCATAGCTCGTGGGTGCCCTAGGACGGACCGGCTCTATAAATGGCTTAATAATTCTAGCTTGCAAGGGGCAGCAGCGCGGGCTACTGCCACCAGCCAGGGCCGAGCTCGCTCAGCCCGTCGCGCGCGAGCTGCAGCAGCTCCCGGATCTGCAGCCAAATTGCCTCCGGTCCGATCAAGAACCCCAGCTGCAGTACCAAAACGATGGCGGCAATTTTGAGCGCGGTAGCGGCACTGGTTTTGACGGCGCGCATCAGGAGCGTTGCGACCAGCGCCACGATCGCGATGGCGGCAATTAGGGTGATGAGATTGCCGGGCACGGCCCTTGTTTAGCGAAGCGATAGGGTGCGATCACCGCGCGCCCACTGCCCGCCGATCTGTTGGGCCAGCTCGCGCGCCTCGTGATCGGCGGTGAGAATGGCATCGAGCGATGGCGCGCTGGTGTTGTGCCTGCAGTAGCGATTGCAGACCGCCTCTAGCAGGCGCGGCAGATCCAAAAAACCGATCTGGCGCTGCAGGAATAGCTCGACAGCCCGCTCGTTAGCCGCATTGAGAACGGCCGGCATCAGTCCGCCTTCCCGGCCGGCCGCGTAGGCCAGCTCCAGGCAGGGGTATTTTGCCTGATCGGGGGAGCGGAAGGTCAGCGTCTCCAGCTTGATGAGATCCAGCGGTTCCCAATTGGTGGGAAAGCGCTGCGGCCACGACAGCGCGTACAGCAGCGGCAGCCGCATGTCCGGCCAGCCCAGCTGGGCCAGCACGGAGGTATCTTGCAGCTCGATGAGCGAGTGGATGATGCTCTCCGGATGGACGATGGCATCGATGCGATCGTAGGGCACCCCAAACAAGTAGTGGGCTTCAATGACCTCCAGGCCCTTGTTCATGAGCGTCGCCGAGTCGACGGTGATTTTGTCGCCCATCGTCCAGTTGGGATGCTGCAGCGCATCTTTAGGCGTAACGTTCCCTAGTTGCTCGGCCGGCCAGTCGCGGAATGCGCCGCCTGAGGCCGTGAGCTGGATGCGCCTGAGGCTGCCATTGGGGGTGCCCTGCAGGCACTGAAAGATGGCCGAGTGTTCCGAGTCTGCCGGGAGCAGGCGCGAGCCGGACTGCTGCGCGCGCGGCAGCACGACTGGGCCGCCGGCGATCAGGGTTTCTTTGTTGGTAAAAGTGATGTCTTTGCCCGCCTCGATGGCAGCCAAGGTCGGCAGCAACCCGGCACAGCCCACAATGCCGGTCACTACGCTCTGGGCATCCCCGTAGCGGGCTACCTCGGCTGCTGCGTCCTTGCCGGCCAGGAGCTTGGGGGGGTGCTCCAGATCCGCGATCGCCGCTTCCAGTTCGGGGCGCTTGCTTTCCTCGGCCGTCGCGGCAATTTCGGGCTGGAACTGCCGGATTTGCTGGGCCAGGCGCTCGACATTGCGACCGGCAGCCAGGCCCACCACGCGAAAGCGCTCCGGGTACTGAGCGACAATATCCAGGGTTTGGGTACCGATGGAGCCCGTCGAGCCAACGATGGAGATCGGTTTCACGGTCTCTGCTCCCGCTCGCTTACGTTTTCTGAATTGTCGCACGGGGGGATCGGCCGCTAATCGGAACTCGACGCTGCTGGCGACGGGGAAGTGGCTGGAACTTGCGCCGCTGCGAGCGCCTCTAGGGCCGCTGACAGATCCTGGGTGAGCTGCCGGGCGCCTTGCTTGAGCGATCCCCGGTGGTAATGACTGGCCTCCAGCGGCTTGCCGATGCGAACGGTCGCGTTGCAGCCCCAGCGCGGGTACGCGCGCGCATAGCGGATGCCCATGGGCAGCACCCAAACGCTGCCCTGGGTGAGGCGAGCTTGGACGTGCAGCGCTACCCGTCCCAGGCCCGACATCAGCGGCGCAACCGCGCCACTGCGCTCGATACCGCCTTCGGGGAAAATGACCAGCGCGCAGCCCTGGCACAGCAGCTCGATGCTGTAGCGCAGGCTGCCCGAGTCCGGATGTTGCTGATTGACGGGGAAACCGCCCAAGCGCCGGATCGCCCATCCTTGGATGCCCTGCATTTCATCGGCGGTAACCATAAAGCGCAAGTCCCGCCCTGCGGCCAGGCGGCCGGCTGCATAGGGCACCATTAACGCATCCCAACGCGAGCGGTGCGTGGGCGCCAAAATAAGGGGGCCCGAGCGCGGGATATGGGAGCGGCCCTGGACTGCGATCCGGCCGAAATAAAGCGGCAGAACGACGTACTGCCCCAGCGGATAGAGCGCGCAAGCGAGCCGCGGATCGATGTAGGAGCGAGCGGTGGCGGGTTGCTGGGGCATGGGAACTCAAAACAGATCAAACCGACCCGCGGCCCTTTTGGGCAAACCAAGCTTGCAAGCGATCGCGACTGGCAGTTTCGCAGATGCCGCTGACAACGGCAAGGTTGTGCTGGGAAGCGGCACTGTCGGGCAGGTTGATGGCCGTTCGGATTGCCCCCGTGCTGGGATCGTCAGCACCGTAGACCAATCGTGCCAGGCGCGCTTGGATGATGGCGCCAGCGCACATGGGACAGGGCTCGAGCGTGACGTAGAGCGAACATCCCACCAGGCGCCAGCTGGACTGGTGCTGGCTGGCAGCGCGGATGGCAAGGACCTCGGCGTGGGCCGTGGGGTCGTGATCGCGTTCTTTGCGGTTGCCTGCCCGGGCTAGAGGGGTCCCGCTGGCATCAACCACAATCGCCCCTACTGGGACTTCTCCCGCTTCGCCAGCGGCGCGGGCGCACTCTAGGGCCTGCGCCATCCACTGGCAGTGGCGGGCGTAAGCCTCGCGATCGGGCAGTTGGCTCATACAGGCGGCGCCGAGGGCGGCTGAGCCAGCAACCCATCGAGCTGCCCGCGTCCGTTGAGCGTATAGAGCTCGTCACAACCGCCAATGGCTTGCCCGTTGACAAAGATTTGTGGCAGGGTGCGGCGTCCGCCGGCGCGCTCGGCCATGCGGGTTCGGGCCCGCTCGTCGCCGTCAATTTTGTACTCGGTGGCGCGAACGCCCTTCCAGCCCAGCAGCAGCTTGGCCCGCCAGCAAAACGGGCACATTTGCCAGGTGTAGATTTCCACCTCGGCCGGGGGTGGCTCGGCACGCCGAGCGAACAGCGCGCGCAGCAACGGGATCATGGCAAGCCCTGTGCGTCTCGGTTTTCTTCCAGACTAAACGCCGATTCGGCGCTCGTTCCAATGGCTGCTGGCGGGGGCTTGGCGCCTCCCACAGAGCCGGTAGGGCTCTTTGATAGACTCGTGGCGTTACATCTGGTGGCAGCAAGCCGTTGGAGGGATTTCTGTGGAACAGACGCTGGGTCTAGACGTTATTGAAGCCGTGGAGCGAGCCGCGATCGCTTCGGCGAAGTGGACGGGCAAAGGCGAGAAAAACCAAGCCGACCAAGCGGCAGTTGAAGCCATGCGCGCGCGCCTGAACGAAGCTTCCATGCATGGTCGGATCGTCATTGGCGAGGGCGAGCGCGATGATGCCCCCATGCTCTACATCGGCGAAGAAGTGGGCAAAGGGACCCAAGCCGGTGGCGGCACGCCCGGGCTGCCCGAGATCGACATCGCTGTGGATCCCTGCGAGGGCACCAGCCTGGTTGCCCAAGGCCAAAACGGCTCCATGGCGGTTTTGGCGATCGCAGAGCGCGGCAACTTGGTGCAAGCCCCCGATATCTACATGGACAAGCTAGCGGCACCGCCTGCCGCGCGCGGCAAGCTCGATATCCGCAACTCCATCCAGGACAATCTTAAGACCCTGGCCGGCTGCCTGGATCTGGCCGTTGAGGACATCGTCGTTGCGGTGATGAACCGCTCCCGCCACGACAACCTGATTGCCGAAATTCGCCAAGCCGGCGCCCGGGTCCGGCTCATTGACGAAGGCGACATCTCGGCCGCGTTGGCTTGCGCCTTTGCCGGCAGCAGCGTTCACGCCCTAATGGGCATTGGCGCCGCCCCAGAAGGTGTGATCACGGCCGCTGCCATGCGCTGCCTGGGCGGCCACTTCCAAGGGCAGCTCGTCTACGACCCGGCTGTGGTCAAAACCGGGCTCATTGGCAACAGCAAAGAAGAGAACCGCCAGCGCCTGCAACAGATGGGGGTGCAGGATCCGGACCAGCCCTATAAGGCAGAGGAGCTTGCCCGCGGCGACAACGTCCTCTTTGCGGCCTGCGGCATCACCCCTGGCGAGCTGATGGACGGCGTGCGCTTTTTCCCCGGCGGCATGCGCACCGAGAACTTGGTCATCTCGACGCAATCGCAGACTGCCCGCTTTACCGACACCCGCCACCTAACGGGCAGCTACAAGTGGCTGGACCGCTAGCGCTCGTCTGAGCTGGCTGCGCGATTGTCCCCGAGCGGGCGCTTGGGCGCTCGCTCGGGGACATCTGCTAGATAAATTTTGTTTTCGTGCGGGTTGTACGCGCGGCAGCTGGCGTCTAAATTGCAGTTACTGAGGCGGATGCACGCGTTTTGGATGAAAAACACCTTTGACGGTAGGCGCACTCGCCAGGCAGTGCGCAAGCGGTAAGCGTTGGGGAGAACACATGTATATTGCAGTCGTCGGACTCAGCCACAAAACCGCGCCGGTCGAAGTCCGCGAGACGCTGAGCGTATCGGATAGCGAACTGGAAGCTCCCCTGGCGCAGTTGTGCAGCTACCCCCATGTGGAGGAAGCTGCCATCCTCAGTACCTGCAACCGCATGGAGATCTACTTTGTCGCCTCCGATACCGAACAGGGCGTGCGCGAGGTAACCCAGTTTCTTGGCGAGCGCAGTGGCTGGGACCAAACCCAGCTGCGCCGGCACCTGTTCGTGCTGCTGCACCAAGATGCCACCCGGCACTTAATGCGGGTGGCTGCCGGCCTCGACAGCCTGGTTTTGGGCGAAGGTCAAATCCTGTCCCAGGTTAAGCACACCCACAAGCTCAATCAGAAAAGCAACGGGATCGGCCGCATTCTGGATCGCCTGTTCAAGCACGCCACGACCGCCGGCAAGCGCGTTCGCAGCGAGACCGACATTGGCAGCGGCGCCATGTCAATCAGCTCGGCGGCAGTCGAGCTGGCGCAGCGCAAAGCTACCAACCTCGCCGATTGCCGCATTACGGCCGTTGGGGCCGGCACAATGTCGCGTTTGGTGGTCAAGCACCTGCTGGCCAAAGGGGCTCAAAACATTGCCATTGTCAATCGCTCGCAGCAGCGCGCCCAAAAGCTGGCAAACGAGTTTCCCCAAGCCGAGCTGTCGGTCTACCCGCTCTCGCAGCTGGTGGATGCGGTTGCCAGCTCGGATCTGGTCTTTACCAGTACTGCCGCGAACGATCCCATCCTCGATCGCGCCAAGCTCGAGTCGCAGTTGGCCCCCGAGGACGCGCTGATGCTGTTTGACATTGCCGTGCCGCGCAACGTGGCGGCTGATGCGGACAAGCTCGACCAGATCCAGGCCTACAACGTCGACGATCTCAAGGAGGTGGTCTCGCAGAACAGTGCCAGCCGACGCCAGATGGCCCAGGAGGCCGAGACCCTGCTGGATGAAGAGGTCCTGTCTTTTGACATCTGGTGGCGCTCGCTCGAGACCGTCCCCACCATCAGCAGCCTGCGCGACAAAGTAGAAGGCATCCGCGAGCAGGAGCTCGAGAAGGCCCTCTCGCGCCTAGGGACCGAGTTCGCCGACAAGCACCAAGAGGTGATCGAGGCGCTAACGCGCGGCATTGTCAATAAGATCTTGCACGATCCCATGGTGGAGCTGCGCGGCCAGCAGGATGGCGATCGCCGGCGCCGGACCATGGAATCGCTGGAGCTGCTGTTCAACCTCGATATCGGGCGTTAGCTAGACTAAAAGCACGCTAATGGCCCGACTGGGGCGGCCGCTGGGCAACCAGCGGCCTGTTTCGATGCCGACATGCCGCGACTGCACCGCAACCGCTGGGGATGGATTGCTGCCGTGCTGCTGCTCGGCGGCTTGGCATTCGAGCTTGCCGCTAGCCTGAATGCCGAGTTTCGGTGGTTCGCGGCGCTGGGATACACCAGCGCCTTCAGCCAGCGCTTGGCCGTCCAATCGCTGTTGTGGGCGATCGCGACAGGTGGCTCGGCCGCGTTTTTGCTGGGCAACTTGCAGCTGGCCGAGCGCTTGCGCTACCGCAAACCGCCGGAACGGCAGTCGGATGGCTCGCTGCACCATTCGCTAGCCGCTTCGCGCTCGCTACCGTTTCGGGCCCTACTGGCACTGGCAGTGGGCGGCAGTGCGGCCGTTAGCTTACTGTTGCTGTATTGCGGCCAGGTTGCGCTCAACCAATGGTCGCCCGATTGGGTACTGGCCCTGGGCGGCCGCAACCCGCCGCCTAGCCTGCAGCCACCGCTGCCCGCGCCCCTAGGCCCGGATGCATTGGGCGCTTGGGGCCAGCCCCCCCTCGAATCCAATGCCCTAGGACGAGCCGGTGCCGGCGTGACTATTGCGGTGCTGGTGCTGTGGCGGCCGCTGGGCGCGCTGCGCGGCGCTGCCGCCGCCCTGTCGCTGCTTTTGGGCTTTATCCTATCGAGCCACTGGTCGCGAGTGCTGCTGGCCCTGCAACCGACGGCTTTCGAGCGCAGCGATCCGGTTTTTGGCCGCGATCTCAGCTTCTACATCTTTCGCCTGCCGCTAGCCGAGTTGCTCGATTTTGGGCTCAGCAGCGTGCTGGGCTTGGGCCTGTTGGCCGTCAGCTTGCTGTATTTGCTCTCGGGCGGCAGCCTGACGCGCGGCCAATTTCCGGGATTCTCAGCGCCGCAATTGCGCCACCTCTCGCTTTTGGGTGGGGTAGCCGTGCTGGCGCTGGCTTTGCGGCACGGGCTAGCGCGCTATGGCCTGCTCTACTCCGAGCGCGGCGTTGCCTATGGGGCCAGCTACACCGACCTGCACGTGCAACTGCCGCTCGAGACCGGACTGAGCTTGGGGGCGGCGGCGCTCGGCGCCTGGTTGTTGCTGCGGGGCACGGTGCGGACGCAGCCCAGCCGCCGCATTCGCCGATTGGCCTGGATGGGCGTTGGTGCCTATTTGCTGGCTGCGATCACCGGCCACGCGCTCGGGCCGCTGGTTCAGCGAGCGGTGGTCCAGCCCAGCGAGTTCGAGCTCGAGCGGCCCTACCTAGCGCGCAACATCGATGCAACGCGCTCGGCCTTCGATCTGGACGACATCAATGCTCGCCCGTTTGACCCGCGCGGCGAGCTCAACGCCCAAGCCATTCGCGCCAACGAGCAAACCGTTCGCAACATTCGCCTTTGGGATGTTGGTCCCATCCTGCAAACCAACCGCCAGCTGCAGGAGTTCCGCCCTTACTATCGCTTTCTCGATGCCGATATCGATCGCTACACACTGCGCGTGCCCCAGCAGCAGACCTCGGTCTTTGGCAAGCCGCAAGCCAACCCGGCACCGGCCTCGCGCCAGACCCAACAGCAGCAAACCATCATTTCGGCGCGCGAGCTGGACTTTGACGCCGTGCCGCCCAGCGCGCGCACTTGGGTCAACCGGCACCTGGTCTACACCCACGGCTACGGCTTTACCCTCTCGCCCGTCAACGAAGCGCGCGAGGGCGGCCTCCCCCAATACTACGTCCGGGACATCGGTTCGGGGCCCACCGCCGAGCGACCCGGGCAGCTGCGCGCCTCCAGCGAAGCCATTCGCGACAGCATTCCCACCAGCAACCCGCGCATCTATTACGGGGAGCTCAGCGATCGCTACATCCTGACCCCTACCCAACTGCCGGAGCTGGATTTCCCGCGCGGTGAGGCCAACGCCCGCAACACCTACAGCGGCAGCGGCGGCATCGGCCTTGAGGCCCCTTTGCAGCAGCTGCTTTTGGTCGATTACCTCAAAGATTGGCGCTTGCTATTTTCGGGGAACCTGACCGCCGAGACCCGGGTGCTGTTCCGGCGCGACATTGAGCGGCGGGTGCGCGCCATTGCCCCATTCCTGCGCTACGACGGAGATCCTTACCTGGTAACAGCACGGACGGATAAAGGTGAGGGCGACAGCCACCTCTACTGGCTGATCGATGCTTACACCACCAGCGAGCGCTACCCCTACGCCGAGCCCGGCGAGCGCGAGTTCAACTACATCCGCAACTCCGTCAAGGTGGCGATTGATGCCTATAACGGCGACGTTCGCTTTTACGTGGCCGATCCCCAGGACCCCATCATTCGGACCTGGCGCCGGGTTTTCCCCGATCTGTTCCGTCCGCTGGAGGCCATGCCCGCTGCGCTGCAGCGCCACATCCGCTACCCGCTGGATTTGTTTCGGGCGCAATCCCAGCAGCTGCTGTCCTACCACATGACCGAGCCGCGCGTGTTCTACAACCGCGAGGACCAGTGGCAGATCCCGCAGGAAACGGTTGGCGGCGAGTCGCGGCCGGTGGCCCCCTACTATCTGACCATGAAGCTGCCCCAAGCGCGCTCGGAGGAGTTCGTGCTGCTCCATCCCTACACGCCCGCCGATCGCGACAATCTCATCGGCTGGTTGGCCGCCCGCTCGGACGGCCGCCACTACGGCGAGCAGCTACTCTACGAGTTCCCCAAGCAGGAGCTGGTCTACGGACCCGAGCAAATCGAGGCCCTCATCAACCAGGATCCGGTCATCTCCCAGCAAATTTCGCTCTGGAACCGCCAGGGCTCGCGCGCGCTCATGGGCAACTTGCTCGTCGTCCCCATCGAGCGCTCGCTGCTGTACGTCGAGCCGGTGTACCTACGGGCTACCCAAAACGGCTTGCCCACCCTGGCGCGGGTCATTTTGGTCTATCGCAACCGCATCGCCATGGCCGAAACCCTGCCCGAGGCTCTCACAGCGCTGTTTGAACCCGAGCAGGCAAAGCAGCAGAGCGATACGCCGCCTATCATCCGGTCGCTGGAGCAGCTGCAACCGCTGCTAGAGCAGGAGACCGAGCCGGCCCCCAACCAGGAACCGCCCAACCCAGCTGAGCCCTAGCGCGCTCGCTGCCGGCGTAACTGCGTTAGGGTCGGGTGCGCGTTATCCACAAGCGAGCTCGAGTGCCGTGGCCTTGCCCTCCCGCCGCTCGGCAAGCGATCGCCCGCAAGCTATCCCGGCCAGCGGTGCTGGCTTAGGGACCTTTGGGGGAGTCTATACGCCCTCGGTCCTGACCATCCTGGGCGTTTTGATGTACCTGCGCTTGGGCTGGGTAGTGGGCAATGTGGGGTTGCTGGGCAGCTTGGCGGTGGTGACCCTGGCAACCGCCATCACGTTTCTGACGGCGCTGTCCGTCTGCGTGATCGCCACCGATCGCGTCGTCCGCGGCGGCGGTGCCTACTACATGATCAGCCGCTCGCTGGGCATCGAGACTGGGGGAGCTGTGGGCATCCCGCTGTATTTTGCCCAGGCCCTGTCAGTGGCCCTCTACCTGGTGGGCTTTGCCGAGAGCATCACCATCACCTGGGAAGCGCTCGAGCCGCGCTATGTCGGGCTGGCAGCCACCGGCCTGGTTGCCAGTTTGGCCCTGACCTCAGCCAATGCCGCCACCCGGGCGCAGTACGCGGTCATGGCGGCGATCGTGCTGTAGCTGCTGTCGTTGGCCTTGGGCGGCCCGCTCGAGCCCACTCAAATCGAGCTTTGGGGCTCGAGCTCAGAGCAAGCGGCGCCCTTTGGGAAGGTCTTTGCCGTGTTTTTCCCGGCCGTAACGGGCATCATGGCCAGCATCAACATGTCGGGCGAGCTGCGCCAACCCAGCCGCGCCATTCCGTTGGGAACGCTGGCGGCGGTGGGCACCGGCTACGCCATCTACATGCTGCTGCCGGTGTTGCTGGCGCGGCGCGCCGATGCCAGTACCCTCATCAGCGAGCCGCTGATCATGCGGGAGATCGCGCTGTGGGGACCGGCCATTTTGCTGGGGGTGTGGGGCGCCACCCTCAGCAGTGCCATCGGCAGCCTCCTGGGCGCGCCGCGAGTGCTGCAAGCCCTGGCGCGGGATGGGGTTCTGCCGCGCTGGATGCAGGCTTTGGGCAAAGGCAGCGGCCCCCGAGACGAACCGCGCCGCAGTACGGCTGTCACGTTGGTGTTGGTTGCGGCGGCCGTCAGCCTGGGCAATTTGAATCTGATCGCGCCCGTGCTGACGATGTTTTTTTTGACCACGTACTTGGTGCTGAACGTCGCAGCGGGCTTGGAGGGATTCCTGCAGAGCCCCTCATTTCGGCCCACCTTCCGCGTGCACTGGTCGCTGTCGGCGCTGGGCGCGATCAGTTGCCTGGCGGCCATGCTCTCGATTGACGCCGCGGCAACCGCGACTGCCGCCGCCTTTGTGGCCGGCATCTACATCTGGCTGCAGCGGCGCGAGCTGCAAGTGGCCTGGGGCGATGTCCGCCGCGGGGTGTGGATGGCGCTGCTGCGCATGGGCATCTATCGCATCGAGCGCATTGACGATGCCAAAAACTGGCGCCCCAACATCCTGGTGCTCTCGGGAGCGCCCACCAAGCGCTGGTCGCTAATCGAGCTGGCGGATGCGCTCACGCACAACCGCGGCCTGATCACCATCTCGAGCGTGCTGCCCAGCGGCTCGCGGGATACCGAACAGCAGGCAGCGTTAGAGCAAACGATCCGCGATTATCTGGAGCGGCGCGGCGTTCGCGCCCTGGTGCGCTTGGTCAGCGCCCCCGATCCGTTCGCCGGCGCCCAACGCTTGGTCGAGACCTACGGCATGGGCCCGCTGGTGCCCAACACCATCCTGTTGGGC
>PXQH01000005.1:13911-47994 GCA_003022125.1 Cyanobacteria bacterium QS_8_64_29
GCGGCATGCAAGCCAACGGCAGCTTGATGCTGCTGCTGGCTTACCTGCTGCGCACCGACATTGACTGGCGCTACGCCACAATCTATCTCAAGCTCGTCGTCGGCAGCGATGCTGCCGCCCAGGCAGCCCAGACCAACCTGGAGCGCCTGATCGCCAAGCTGCGCGTTAGCGCCGTGTCTCAGGTGTTGGTTGCCAACGAACGGCCGTTTGAGGCCATCCTGACCGAATCCTCGAGCAGCGCCGATTTGGTGTTTTTGGGCATGGCAGCGCCCGATGGCCATTTCGCGCAATACTACGAACAGCTGCAGGCCAAAACGGCCGGGTTGCCAATGACGTTGTTCGTCCTGGCAGCCCCCGGATTTGCCTTCTCGCAAGTGCTGGCCGACGAGCGCTAGCCGCGTTTTGGAGCCCACCATGCCCGAGCAGTCCCCCTTTATCCTGTGGCTGGCCCAGCTCGGCAAGCCGGACCTCGCCCGCGTGGGGGGCAAAAACGCCTCGCTGGGCGAGCTGCTGCAGCAGCTTGGGGCCAGCGGCGTGCGCGTCCCCGAAGGGTTTGCTACCACGGCTGAGGCCTACCGGCACTGGATGGCCCAGGCCGGATTGGCGCAGCCGCTGCGCCGGTTGCTGGCCGATCTGGATGCCAACGATGTCGACGAGCTGCGCGCGCGCGGGCGCCAGGCGAGAGCGCTGATTCTGGACTCGCCGCTACTGCCCGAGCTGCGGCGCGTGATCGCGGCGGCTTACCGGCAGCTTTGCGAGCGCTACGGCGAGGATACCGATGTGGCCGTGCGCTCCAGTGCCACTGCCGAAGACTTGCCCGAAGCCAGCTTTGCCGGCCAGCAGGAGACGTTTCTCAACGTGCGGGGCGAGCGAGCGGTGCTGGAAGCCTGCCACAAGTGCTTTGCCTCGCTGTTTAGCGATCGCGCCATTTCCTACCGCCAGCAGGGCGGCTTCGACCAGCTCGATGTGGCGCTGTCGGTGGGCGTGCAGAAAATGGTGCGCGCCGATGGGGCCAGCTCGGGGGTGATGTTCTCCATCGACACCGAGACCGGTTTTCCCGACGCTGTGCTGATTACGGCTGCCTATGGGTTGGGCGAGACCGTGGTGCAAGGGGCCGTCAATCCCGACGAGTACCTGGTTTTTAAGCCCACCCTGGAGCGGGGCTACCAACCCATTCTGGACAAGCGCCTGGGCCAAAAAGCGCTCAAGCTAGTCTACGACGCGGGCGGCTCCCAAACCACGCGCCAAGTGCGCGTTCCCGATGCCGAGCGCGAGCGCTTTTGCTTGGGCGATGGCGAAATCTTGCAGTTGGCCCGCTGGGCGGTTGCCATCGAGCGCCACTACGGCACGCCCATGGATATCGAATGGGCCCAAGATGCCCGGACGGGAGAGCTGTTCGTCGTTCAGGCCCGCCCCGAGACCGTGCAGTCGCAGCGCGATCCCAATGCCCTCACTGCTTACCGGTTGCAGGCTGATGGGGAGGTCCTGGCCAGCGGCCGCAGCATCGGCTCGGCCATCGGCCAGGGTCGCGCCCGCGTGATGCGCGATCCGGGCAAGATTCACCTGTTCCAGCCGGGCGAGGTGCTGGTTGCCGAAGGCACCGACCCGGATTGGGAGCCCATCATGAAGCAGGCCAGCGCCATCGTCACTGATCGCGGCGGGCGAACTTGCCATGCCGCCATCGTGGCCCGGGAACGCGGCATTCCGGCCATTGTGGGCACTGGCAATGGCACCCAGGCCATTGCCAGCGAGCGCGAGGTGACGGTCTCCTGCGCCGAGGGCGAAGCGGGCAAAGTCTATGCCGGGCGCATCCCCTACGAGGTGGAGCGCATGCCGCTGGACGAGCTGCCGCAGCTGCGCACCGAGCTCATGATGAACGTGGCCAATCCGGACCGGGCCTTTTCGCTGGCAGCGCTGCCTTGCGATGGCATTGGCCTGGCGCGCCTGGAGTTCATCATTGCCAACCACATCCAGGCGCATCCGCTGGCGCTGCTGCATTTTGACGCGCTGACCGACCGCGACGCCAAGGCCGAGATCGCGCGGCTCACCCAGCACTACGACGACAAGCCCCAGTTTTTTGTCGATGGGCTGGCGCGCGGCATTGCCACCATTGCCGCGTCAGTTTATCCCCAACCGGCCATCGTGCGGCTCTCGGATTTCAAAACCAACGAGTACGCCCACCTGCTGGGCGGCTCCCAATTCGAGCCCCACGAGGCCAACCCCATGCTGGGCTGGCGCGGGGCCGCACGCTACTGCGATCCGCAATACCGGGAAGCCTTTGCCCTGGAGTGCCGTGCCCTCAAGCAGGTCCGCGAGGAAATGGGCCTGACTAACGTCATTCCCATGGTGCCGTTTTGCCGCACCCCCGAAGAAGGCGAGCGCGTTCTGGCCGAGATGGCCGCCAACGGCCTGCAGCAAGGGGAGAACGGCCTGCAAGTCTATGTCATGGTGGAGCTGCCCAATAACGTCCTCATGGCCGCCGAGTTCGGCCGGATCTTTGACGGTTTCTCCATCGGTTCCAACGACCTAACCCAGCTCGTGCTGGGCCTCGATCGCGACTCGGCCCTGGTGGCCTCGCTGTTTGACGAGCGCAGCGAAGGGGTCAAGCACCTGGTGCGCATGGCCATCGAGGGGGCCAAAGCCCGGGGCTGCAAGATCGGGCTCTGCGGCCAGGCCCCCAGCGACTACCCCGAGTTCGCCCGCTTTTTGGTCGAGGCCGGGATCGATTCCATTAGCCTCAACCCGGATTCGCTGCCGCAAGCGCGCCTGACGGTTGCCGAGGCGGAGCGCGAGGCGCAGGTGATCGGCTAGCGCGCCCGGGCAGTGTCTTCCGCTCGCAGTGGCGCGAGCCAGCGCTCGAAGGGTTCGGGGGGCGGCGCGGTCACGGTCTGCCAGGCATCGCGATCGCGCTGGGGCCAGGCGATCTGGCGCGCGTGGAACATCAGCTGCGGGGCGGCTACGGCCGGGTCGCCGTATTTGCGATCGCCGATGACTGGGGTCCCCGCGTGCGCCAAGTGAACCCGCAACTGATGGGTGCGGCCGGTGGTGGGCTGAAGCTCTACCCAAGCGCGCCCCTGGGGCGTAGCGCTCAACACGCGGTAGTGCGTCACCGCTGCATCGCCGTCTCGCGGCGCGACCTGCATTTTGCCCGCCGGGCCTTTGGCCAGCGGTGCTCGAATGGTCCCGCGGCGCGGCTCGGGCGTGGGATAGACCAGCGCCCAATAGGTCTTGGCCACGCGACGCTGTTGGAAAGCACGGATCAACCAATCCGCCATGCCGGCAGTGCGGGCGAGCAGCAATACCCCCGAGGTGGCTTTGTCCAAGCGGTGGACCAACCGCGGCGGCTTGGGATCGCTGCCTTGCAAGGCCGGTAGTTGGGCTGCTAGATGGCGATCAAGGGTCTTGCCGCCTTGAACGGCCAAGCCGGCCGGCTTGTTGAGCGCTAGCAGCTCGACCTCGCGGTGGAGGATGGCCGCGTGCAGGGCTTGGGGGTCGCCGCTTTGCTGCGCTTGCTCGGCCGGCCAGTACTGCTCTTGCAGCAGCGCTGGAACGGCGACCGTATCGCCGGCTGCCACGCGGGTTTGCGGGGAGGCGCGGCGCTCGCCAACCCGAATTTGGCCCTTGCGCAATAGCTTGAGCAGGCGGCTGCGCGGAACGGCCGGAAAGTGCTGGCACAGCCACCGGTCGAGGCGCTGTCGCTTGCCAGTAACGGCAATGCGGTGCTGGGACGTTGGGGTCTCGCTTTCGCTTGGGGACATGCGCCTTCCCTACTCGCGGCGATCCGCCCCCTCAAACTGCCGGGCGGCATTGCTGTAGGGCAGCTTGTAGCCTGCCACGCGCAAGGTCAGATTGCCCTGCTCGGGGTCGCGATTGAAGATGAATACGCCCTGCTTGCGCTCGCCCCCGGCCAAAAAATCGACTTCCTGCTCGCCTTGCTCGCTGGCTTCGCCGGGCAGCTGCAGCTCGGCAACCACTTGGACGGCAGTGGCAACGCTCCCGCCCAGGTTGGCAACCGTAAAGGGCTGGTAGTAAACCTCCCGCACGGGCACGCTGGCGTGGGGAGTCGCTTGCAGGATGGGTGGTTGCCGCTCCGCAACGACCCAGTCGTAGATCACCAGCGCAATTAACCCTGCCACAAGCAGGCTCGATACAGCCAGGGTCACCCACTCGGCGGCCGTCCGCCGGTCCGTTTGCTGGGGCTCGGTCGGGGTCATATGGCCAGACGACCGGCAGCCCCGCCAACGGCCGCCGGCAACCCTAACAGTAGCGTTTCGCTCAGCCACTCCTGCCACGGATCGGCCCAGCTCAGCTGCTGGAAAAAGCCCAACATCAGGGCCGAGACGAGCAGGCAGGCCACGTAGCCCACCAGCGTCTCGCTAGCCGCCTGGCGCCAGCCGCCGTCGCGATCGCCCCAGCCCGAGGCAAACACGATGCCGTAGGACACCAGCAGCGAGGCCGCCACGACCGCCAGCAGCTGCAGCGGCGGCAAGGAGGTGGCCAGCAGCGGCACCTCCTCGGTGGGAGCAATGTTGAAGCCCACGATTAGGGCGCCGATCAGGGTGGCATCGAGCCGGGCCAGCACCGTGCCCCAGCTGGGGCGTGCCGTCCGGTTCGCTCGGGTTTGGCGCCGGGGCATGCGATCGCGTCGCCCCAGAAACGTCGAGCGCGCCAGGGCAACCCCAATGGCAAACGGGATGACTTCAAAGATGAGCTTGCCCAGGGCTTCGGTCAGCGGCGTTGCCAGCGTGATGCGCCCCAGCAACCCCAGCGCCAGCCCCGAGCACGCCATGCCGATAGCCAGGGCCTCGATGCTCTCCAGCAGGGCATCCAGCGAGCGGATGTCGCTGCGGCCGCGAAAGCCTTCACTCTGGTTGAGCAAAAAGATAACGGCCAACGCAACTGCCAGCGCAGCCAGCATCCAGCTCGGTCGGACCGCCGAGCCGATCCACCACACCTCAACGGTATACAGCAGCGGGATGCCGAACAAAAAAACGCCTGAGATGCCTTGCAAGAGGTTGCCAAGCTCGCGCCCCCAACCGCGATCGGCTTGCGTGCTGCTGGGGGAATTGGCTTGCGTTTGCGCGTTGCGCACGGCCAAATCGGAGGACTAGACTGGATTCATTTTAAGGGGGCAGTCGGGAGCTGCCGGTGGGCTCGCTCGAGGTGGCTTTCCGCTCGCTTGGTAAGATAAGGGGTCGCAAATGCCATCCCCGCCTCAATCCGCGCCTAAGAGGGCGAGCCGCACCTGCCCGCAATGCCGTTTTCCAAAGTTCTCATTGCCAACCGGGGCGAAATCGCGCTGCGCATCCTGCACAGTTGCGAAGAGATGGGGCTAGAGACCGTTGCCGCGCACTCCAGCGCTGATCGGAACGCTCTGCCCGTCCAACTGGCCGATGAAAGCGTCTGCATTGGTCCGCCGCCCAGCGACAAAAGCTATTTGAATGCCCCCAGTTTGATGGCGGCGGCTCTCACTCACAATGCCACAGCCGTGCATCCTGGCTACGGTTTTCTATCGGAGAACGCCCGTTTTGCCGAAATTTGCGCCGACCACCGCATCACCTTTATTGGTCCCTCGCCGGAAGCCATCCAGGCCATGGGGGATAAATCCACAGCCAAAGACACGATGGTGCGGGCCGGCGTTCCCACCGTTCCGGGTAGCGAAGGGCTGCTGGCCGACGAGGCCCAGGCGCGGTCCCTAGCCAGCGAAATCGGCTATCCGGTCGTGCTCAAAGCAACGGCCGGCGGAGGCGGCCGCGGCATGCGTGTCGTGCGCCAGGAATCTGAGCTCGCCGCGGCGTTCCAATCGGCGCAGGGCGAATCGGAAGCGGCTTTTGGCAACGCTGGCCTCTATCTGGAGAAGTTGCTCGAGCGGCCCCGCCACATCGAAATTCAGATCGTGGCCGATCGGCATGGCAACGCCATCCACCTAGGCGAGCGGGATTGCTCCATCCAGCGGCGGCACCAAAAACTGCTCGAGGAGGCCCCCAGTCCGTTTGTGACCCATGCGCTGCGCGAACAAATGGGGACGGCTGCCGTACGCGCCGCCCAGTCCATTGCGTACGTGGGGGCTGGGACAGTCGAGTTTCTAGTGGATGGGGATGGCAACTTTTACTTTATCGAGATGAATACCCGCATCCAGGTGGAACATCCGGTCACCGAGGCCATTGCCGGCATCGATCTGGTGGCCGAGCAAATCCGCTTGGCCCAGGGCGAGAAGCTGCAGCTCAGCCAGGACCAAGTGGTCCTGCAAGGACACGCCATTGAATGCCGCCTCAATGCCGAGGATCCCGAACGGGATTTTCGGCCGCACCCCGGTCATATCAGCGGTTACCTCCCCCCAGGCGGGCCGGGAGTGCGCATGGACTCGCACATTTATACGGGCTACGACATCCCGCCCTACTACGACTCGCTGCTGGGCAAGCTGATCGTTTGGGGCCCTAACCGGGAAGCCGCCATCCGCCGCATGCAGCGCGCGCTCAGGCAGTGCGCCATTACCGGCGTCCCCACCACCATCGGCGTTCACCAACAGATTCTAGAGACGCCCACGTTTGCCCATGGTGAAGCGTGCACCGATTTCATCGAGCGGCACTTGGGTGGCTAGCCGCTAGCGAGCAACAGGCGAAGCACCCCCTGCTGGCCCAGCAGCAGCTCCCGCAGCAACGTAATAGCTCCCACCCAGATAATGGGAGTAATATCGACGCCACCCAGCGGCGGAACGAGCCGGCGCGTGGGGGCTAAAAAAGGCTCGGTAGGCCAAGCGACCAGGTTGTAAGGAAAGCGGTTGAGATCGAGCTGCGGGTACCACGTCAAAACGATCCGCACGACGAATAAAAACGCTGCTCCCCCCAAAGCGAGGTTGAGTAACAGGACGGCGAGGGCTGCCAGATCCATACTGAGGGGTTGCGATGAACCAATTGCTTGTCGTGCTATGGCTGCATTCTAGCGGCAGCAGCCAGGCTGGTGCGCCCGATTGGGTGCGTTTGGCCTAGGCTGGCGGCAAGCTTTTAGAATTAGAAGGGTAGCGAGTTTAAGGGCAAGCGCCATGACACCGTCTCTGATGAACTTTTTCTATAGCTTGATTGCCGGTGTGGTCGTTGTCGTCGTTCCCATTACAGTCGCGCTGATCTGGATCAGCCAGAAAGACAAGATCGAGCGCTCCTAAGTTGAGACCATGGGTTGGCTGCACGCTTGGGCAAGCGAGCGGCCCAATGTCAGTACGCAGTCGCTCAACGGCATTCGCCCGGTTGGCACCGGGGAACTATACTGGAACTGCTTGGCCGAATGGGGTTGGCAGCCACCACCGGCACGCTAACGGAGCGGGAGGAGCTGAGAAAGCGCAATGGTCGATCTGGGGCTAAATTCAGCCGTTTTTCTAGGGCAAGTTAACACTGCCATCAACTCAGCCGGCATCTTGGGTATTGGGTTGGTGGTTGCCGGAGCGGGCCTCTACTTTTTGCGCTCGGTCCGCCCGACGCTATCGCGCGATCAAGACATTGTCTTTGCGGCCATCAGCCTGCTCTGCGGTCTCATTTTGATCTTTCAAGGCTGGCGGCTCGATCCCATCCTGCAATTCGGGCAGTTTTTGCTAACGGGGGTTGCGGTCGCCTTTGGCGTTGAGACCATCCGCCTGCGCAGCGCTACGACCGAGCAAGCCCGGCGCAATACCCCAATTGTGGATGACGACCGGCCGACCAGCCGCGTCTATCGCGCTGAGCTGGATGACGAGGAAGAGGAACTCGAGCCCCCAGAAGCTGACGACCCCGAGCCAATCGACCGCCGCTTGCGCGGCACGCGGGAGCCCCGCGAGCCCCGTTCCTCGGCGGCGCGACGCCAGCACGAGGCGCCCGAGTCCCGCTCGCCCCGTCCGCGGCGCGAGGCCAATCGCCGCCCAACGTCCTCCGAGCGCTCCCCCAAAGCATCCTCGCGCGCCAGTAGTCCGGCTGGTGGCAAGCGTGATAGGGAAGCCTTCGAGCGCGAACCGCGGACGGCAGCCCCCGACGAACGCGAACGCCCGCGGCGCAGCGAGCGCCTGTCCCGCTCGCAATCGCCAGCCGCTCGCCCCACGCCCCGCCCAACCGGCCGCGGAACTGCCTCCACCAGTAGCAAGCGAGCGGCTAGACCGGCGTCGCCCAGCCGCCGCTCGGCTCGGGAAGATTACGTCGACTACCGCCCAGTTGACAGTTCCGATGGGGACGATAGCCGCGATAGCGGCCTGGATTTAGGACCATCGGAATACTGAGTAGAGCGAGCTGGCAAGTGGGGTGCGCTAGCGCAGCTCGAGCCACGCCAGCAAGCCTTGGCCGGTTGCGAGTTCGATGGCCAGCAGGGCAACAAACCCCAGCATGGCAAAGCGCCCGTTGATCCGCTCGGCATAGCGGGTCCATCCCCAGGCTGGCTCTTCTAGGTGGGGAATCAGCTCCCTAGCATCATCGGCTGACTGTTGTTGGGCTGCCCCTTCGGTGGCTTCCGTCTCGGCTTGGTTATCGGATGGTGTCATAACGGATGGGAACGGGGGTGTCCGAGCTTTCCCAAGCTAGCATCGAGTGATACCAATTTGAGCAGCGGATGCACGCTTGCTAAAGCGCATGATTCCCATATTGAGGGAATTTCGGAGATCGCAATCTAGTGCACAAGCCACGAGAATTGGTATGAGCCTATCGCGATGGCGCTTGGCAACCCAGCGGTCGGGTGATGTGGCGCAAACCCGGTAAGTAGCGTTGCTTTTAAAGGGAGAGATAGTAGTTGTCGGACGGTTATTGTTAAATGGGTCGCATCAAACGATATATTTTTTATAGAACGATGGTTCCCATAAGGGGCAACGACAGCGTTATTAGGACGAACCAACATGAGCCCAACCGATACAACACCCTTGACTGGAAAACAACTACTGCAGAGAGTCCAAGAACTCTCCCATCTGCCGCGGCGGGAAACGGCCAAAGCCTGCGGCTATTACAAGGTGGAGCGAGACGGCAGCGAGCGCGCCAATCTGACCGAGTTTTATAATGCGCTGCTAGCTGCAAAAGGCGTTCCGGTGAGCCCGGAGGGTAGCGGCGACGGGCGCGGCCGGGAACCCACGTATCGCGTCAGCGTTCACAAAAACGGCCAAATCGTCATTGGATCCACCTATACCGAGGCCATGGGCCTCCAGCCTGGCGACGAATTTGAAGTCAAGCTGGGGTCGAAAAACATTCGGCTCAGGCGCCTCGGTCAAGACAATGAAGACGGTGCCGACGACTCGGTCGAGGCTTAAAAGTTGGCTGGCCGCTAAAGCACTGCCGGGCAATGGCGGCTGGCAACGACCATGGTGACAGGATTGAGTGGCGAGAGGCGGTTGCCGCGGCCGATGGGAACCGAGCGAGCGAGTTGCGCTTGCAGCAGTCGGTAGGACCAGCCCGCCTGCGCCAACCAATCGAGGCTGGCGTGCAGGTGCTCCAAGGTGGCAAACGCGCCCACCACGATCCCATCGGCAGTAAGGCGGGCACTGCAAGCCTCAAGAATGCCGGCAATGTTGCCACCGCTGCCGCCCACAAATACCCGGTCGGGGGCTGGTAGGGACGCCAAGGCATCTGGGGCCGTGCCCCAAACGGGCATGACGCGATCGGCTTGCAAGCGCTGGCAGTTTTGCTCGATCAGGGATTGGCCTGCTGCACTGCGCTCGATCGCGTAGACTTGGCAGCCGGGGAAGGCCCGGGCGATTTCGATCGCCACAGCCCCCGTTCCGGCCCCGATATCCCAAACCGTTTGCCCGGGGTGCAAGGCCAGCTCGCCTAGGGCCAGGATGCGGACCTCGCGCTTGGTCATCAGGCCCGGGCGGTCGGCAAAGCTAGCAAACGCCCGGTCGGGGAGGCCCAGTTGCGGCAGCTTGGCGAGGTCGTCGCCGCCGGTCGCTGGTTCCTGGCGCAGCAGCACGACGACGTTGAGCGGATCGAAGGCCTGGGCTTGCAGCGCCTCCGGCGAGAAGGCGGCGACGCGCTCTTGCGAACCGCCCAGGTTTTCGCAGACCCAGAAGCGGTACGTATGCGGCAGATCCAGCGCCCGATAAAGGCGCGCGATCGCTGCCGGGGAATGGTTGGGATCGGTCAAAACGGCAATTTTGGCCTCACCGCGCTGCAGGGCGTGCTGCAGCTCAGTCGCAGTGCGGCCGTGGGCGCTGACCGTGCAGGCGTCGTGCCAGGGCACCTTGAGCCGATTGAAAGCCAACTGCACGGCTGACAGGTGCGGGTGAAAGCTCAGGCAATCCGGCGGAAATTGGGCCAATAGCACCCGGCCCAAGCCAAAAAAAAGCGGATCCCCCGAGGTCAAGACAGCTACGCGCTCGCCCGCCGCAAGCGCGGCGCGCAACTCGGGGAGCGCGCGCGTGGGATCGCTAAAGACCAAGCGGCGAGCCGGGTGTTGGGGCAAACAGCGCAAGTGACGCTCGGGGCCCAGCAATACGGTGGCAGCCTCGAGATGGCGCCGCGCCTCAACGCTCAGCCCTGCAACGCCATCCAATCCCATGCCGATAGTGTCGATGCCCGCGCCTGGGGGACAGTGCAACTCAGCCATGCCCGCTCGCTGGGGTCTCCGCTCGTTGTTGCTCCCAAGCCAGGCCCAGCAGCGCATTCAGGATCGCCGCCGCGACGGGCGAGCCGCCCTTACGCCCCTCGACCCGAATTTGGGGAACCCTCGCTTGCGCCAGCGCATGCTTGGCCTCGACGACCGAGACAAAGCCCACGGGGACGCCGACAACCAGTGCCGGGTGCGCCTCACTGGCCGAAATTCGCTCGCACAGTTCCATTAAGGCCGTCGGTGCGCTGCCAATGGCATAAATTCCGCTCGGATGTTGAGCGAGGCAGCGCTCCATCCCCGCTGCTGCCCGCGTTCGGCCGGATTCAGTGTCGGGGGCCTGCTCCAGGGCATTGGCAAGCGGGTTTTGAAACGTTTGGCGAACGGTGGGCGCAATCGCGCGCTCGAGCATGCTCGCGTCGGTAATGATGGGGGCACCCCAGCGCAAAGCGGCTAGGCCGGCCGCAATCGCGCCGTCGCCAAAGCGCAGCAACTGCAGGAACTCAAAATCGGCTGTCGCGTGGATCGCGCGGCGGGCGATGGCGTACTGAGCCCAATCGAGCTCGGTCGCGTCCACCTCGCGATCGATAATGGCAAAACTTTGTTTGAGAATGGGATGGTCCAGTTCGCTCACGGCCCCATCCGGGCGATATCGCGGGCTCGCATAGCCTAACGTAGAATGAGAACCGGCTCCGCCTGCGACCCTTGCCATGCCGGTGTACTGGTTCTGGGGGGATGACGAGTTCGCGCGCGATCGCGCCGCCGAGCAGCTGCGCGATTCGGTGCTCGATCCGGGATGGGCCGCGTTTAACAACCACCGCCTGGCTGGAGACGCCATCATCGAGGGCCTCAACCAGGCGTTGACTCCAGCGTTTGGCACCGGCGCTCGCGTTGTCTGGATTGCCAATGCCCAACTCGGCCGGCAATGCTCGCAAGCTGTCCTTACCGAGCTGGAGCACGCGCTTCCGCAGATTCCCGAGAGCACGCACCTGGTACTGACTGCCACCGACAAACCCGACCGGCGCCTGCGAACCACCAAGCTGCTGGAGCAGTACGCCCAGCTCCGCCAGTTCGTTGCCATCCCACCTTGGAAAACCGAGGCGATCGCGCAGCGAGCGCAGCAGTTTGCCCGGCAAATGGGGATGACCTTGAGTGCCAATGCTGCCGATTGCCTGGCCCAGTCCGTTGGTAACCAAACCCGACAGCTCTGGAGTGAGCTCCACAAATTGCAGCTTTATGGCGAGACGCTCGAGCGCCCGCTAGAAGCAGCTGATGTGACAGCCCTGGTGGCACCAACGACCCAAAACAGCTTGCAGCTAGCGACTGCCTTGCGCCAAGGCGACGCAGCTCAAGCACTGGCGCTCATCGAGGCGTTGCTCGCGCGCGAGGAACCCGCGCTCAGGATTGCGGCAACCCTAACCGGTCAGTTTCGCCGTTGGCTCCAGGTCAAGCTCCTCCTGGAGCAAGGTGAGCGCGACGATCGCGCCATTGCAACAGCTGCTGAGGTGGGCAACCCCAAACGGGCTTACTTTTTGCGCCAGGAGGTGCAAGCACTCTCATCGCAGCAGCTGTCAGCCAGCCTACCGCTGCTGCTGGCGCTAGAAACCGAGCTCAAGCGCGGCGCCGATCCGCAAACCGTCCTGCCGG
Organism: Cyanobacteria bacterium QS_8_64_29; assembly: GCA_003022125.1. Taxonomy (NCBI): domain Bacteria; kingdom Bacillati; phylum Cyanobacteriota; species Cyanobacteria bacterium QS_8_64_29. The sequence goes on from PXQH01000005.1 coordinate 26,104, forward strand.
CCAAGGCCGTCGAGGTTTGCCGCACGTGCGGGGCCGAGGCACCTGCTGCTAGGACCTAGGAACTTTCCCAAATTGCTAGGCTTCAATACTACCGGAAGCGTCCCATGAGGCGTTTCTTGGTAACCTCTGTATCGTTAGGCGCTCATGTCGGTCAAACACGCTCGCTTACTACCCTTGCCGCGCACGCTCGCTAGCGTACCTGTTGCCCTGGGGCTGGCTGCCGCCGGGGTCCTTACTGGCATCGTTCCCGAGTGGGACAACCGTCCTACGCTAGACCTGCGCGCCCAAGCGCAGTCGGATGTCTCGCAGGGCAAAGTGCGGCAGTACGCGCAAGCCATGCTCAAAATCGAGCGGCTCCGGCAGCGGACCTATCAGAAAGTCGAGCAGCGTATGGGGGCAGGTGCCGTTCCCAACATTGCCTGCCACCGCTCGGAGAGCTTGAGCCAGCTGTCGCCCGAGGTGCGCAAGACTGCCCGCTCCTACTGCAAGCGATCGCGCCAAATCGTGCGCCAGCACGATTTGACCGTATCGGAAGTCAACCGGCTGAACCGCAAGTACGAATCCGATCCGGCCTTTAAGGAGCGCGTTGGCGCTATCATGCGGCAGCTCCAGAGCAACTGAGACCGTCTATTGGCCAAGTTGGAGGTCGCCGATGGCCTACCTGCAACCGCTACCGCGCGATCGCGTCTCGCCCGAGCTGCAAGCCGTCTACGACGAGATCCAGCAGGCGTATGGGATGGTACCCAACCTCTTCAAAACGGCCGCCCACCACCCACCGTTGCTCAAGGCCAATTGGGAAAAGGTCAAGGGCATCATGACGGGCGGCCAGCTGCCGCGCCCGCTCAAAGAAAGCATTGCGCTGCTGGTCTCCAAGGACAACGGCTGCCAATACTGCATCCGCGCTCATACCCAAGCCCTCAAAGCCCTACGTGTCTCAGAGGCTGAGATTGAAGCGCTTTACCAGGAGCGCTTTGAAGCGACAGGGTACGGCGACAAGGCTGTTACCCTCATTCGCTTGGCCCGATGGGCCAACAGTGCGCCCAACGACATGCCGGGCGACGCGTTCCGCAAGGCTCAGGATGCGGGTGCTACTGAAGCCGAGATCGTCGAGGCCTTAGGCGTCATGGAGGTTTTCGCTGCCTTCAACAAATTTTTGGATGCCGTAGCCGTCGAGATCGATTTTTAGCGGCGCCGCCGCTGCTGCTGGCGCTTTAGCGACTTGACCGGCAGCTTCTCGAGCTGGACCGAAATTGTCTCACTCTGGCCGTTGCGCTGCACTCTCATTGAGAGCTGGCTGCCAATTTCGCGGGACTCGACAATTTTTTGCACTTGGCTCGACTCGGTGACCGTTTGGCTGCCAACGCTTTGGATAATGTCGCCGGGCTGGAGGCCCGCTTGGGCCGCAGGCGAGCCCTGCATGACCTCTACAACTAAAACGCCTTCCTCAGCCTGGATGTTGAGATCGCGCCGCGGATCTTGGTTCAAGCGCTGCTTGACCTCAGGGGTCAGGGTCACCATGCGAATGCCCACATAGGGGTATTGCACCTCGCCGGTTTCGATGATTTCCTGGGCGACTTGTTGGGCGGCATTAATAGGAACGGCAAACCCTAAGCCCTGCCCCTTGCCCAGGATGGCCGTGTTGATGCCTACTACCTCGCCGCGCGCGTTGAGCAACGGTCCCCCCGAGTTGCCGGGGTTGATGGGGGCATCGGTCTGCAGGAAGTTGACGCGCTTGTCGGGCACGCCAATTTCGGAGCTCGAGCGACCGGTAGCGCTAATCACGCCTAGCGTTACACTCTCTTCCAGGCCGAAGGGATTGCCGATAGCGATCGCCCATTGCCCCGGTTGCACGCTTTGGGAATCGCCCATCTCCAGGGTAGGCAAGTCATTGGCATTCACCTTGACAACAGCCACATCGGTGAGCGGATCGGCACCCAACACCTGACCGTCTAGGGTGCGACCGTCTTTGAAGGTCACCATCACCTTATCGGCATTGCTAACAACGTGGGCGTTGGTCAGGATCCGCCCGTTGGAATCGAGCACGAACCCCGAGCCCATCCCACGCTTAACCTTTTCCCGCGGGACGGGTACCTCATCACCAAAAAATCGCCGGAAAAAGGGGTTCTCGAATACCTCAGGGACTTCGGTTTTGACCGTCTTGGCCGTGTTGATCTGCACGACAGCCGGGGAGGCTTGGTTGGCAACCTCGGTGACAAAATTCGAACGGACCTCGGCGGGGGAAGGAGGCTGCTGGTTGCCTTGAGCCTGCTGTTGCTGTTGCGAAGGGGAGGACAGCCCTAGTGGCGCCGAGCACCCGCCCAGCAGCGCCAGTCCGCCTCCTAGAACCGGAAGCGCGCCGTAGAGCAATCGCAGGCGGCGGGGAAAGCTGCTGGCAGAGAACCTTCGCTTGGGGGTGGCTGGCATGGTGCTTGGCGAGTAAAAGTGTCTTTTGATTCTGCCATAGCGGCGGTGACCGAGGGATGCGAGCGCCTCCCGCTCGGGCTGTCGTTGGGACCGTTAGGATGGACGGGCAAGCTGCTAGCCGTTTAATTCGAGACCGCGATGGCGCCCGCTGCAAACCGCTCCCACAACGCCGATAGCCACAACACGGATAAAGATAAAGCTCTCAACTTAGTGCTCGATCAGATTGAGCGCAACTTTGGCAAGGGCTCGATCATGCGCTTGGGCGATGCCGCTCGCATCAAGGCCGAGACCATTCCCAGCGGCGCGCTGACGCTCGATCTGGCGTTGGGCGGTGGCATTCCCAAAGGGCGCATCATCGAGATCTACGGTCCCGAGAGCTCGGGCAAGACAACGCTGGCGCTCCATGCCGTCGGCGAAGTGCAAAAAAGCGGTGGCGTTGCCGCTTTTGTCGATGCCGAGCATGCCCTCGATCCTACCTACGCTGGCGATCTGGATGTGGATGTCGAGAATCTGCTGGTCTCGCAGCCCGATACGGGCGAGTCAGCCCTCGAGATCGTCGATCAGCTCGTTCGTTCCTCGGCGGTCGATATTGTGGTTGTCGATTCGGTGGCGGCTTTGGTTCCGCGCGCCGAGATCGAGGGCGAGATGGGCGATACGCAGGTGGGATTGCAAGCCCGGTTGATGAGCAAAGCCCTACGCAAAATTGCTGGCAACATCGGCCGCTCGGGCTGCACGGTAATCTTTTTGAACCAACTGCGCCAAAAAATTGGCGTCACCTACGGCAATCCCGAAACCACAACCGGTGGCAACGCGCTCAAGTTCTACACCTCAGTGCGGCTGGACATCCGCCGCATCCAAACGCTCAAAAAAGGTAGCGGCGGCGAGTACGGCATTCGCGCCAAAGTCAAAGTAGCCAAAAACAAGGTGGCGCCCCCATTCCGCATTGCCGAGTTCGACATCATCTTCAGCAGCGGTATTTCGCAAACCGGATGCCTGCTCGATTTGGCCGAGCACACCAACACCATCGTGCGCAAAGGGGCATGGTACAGCTACAACGGCGAGAACATCGCCCAGGGACGGGACAACGCCGTCAAGTACCTAGACGACAACCCCGAACTGGCGCACCAGATTGAGGCGACCGTGCGGGAGCAGCTCGATATGGGAACCATGCTGCCCACCCGCTCTGGTGATGGCGAACCGGCCGAAGGCGAAGCGATCGAAGCAGAGGTCGAGGGCGAGCCGGCGGCAGGCTAGCGCTTGCGCTCGAGCCGCCGCTCGAGCTGGAAAAGCCCCACTGCTGCCCCGATCGCTCCCAGCTGGAGCGCCAGATCGGCCAGGATCGAATCGCTACCGCGCCCAGCTAGTAGCTGCGTTAGGAAGATGGCGGCGCCAATGCTGCCCGAGGCCCCCACGACCCCATAAATAACCTTGCGCAGCCCCCGATAGGGCGCTTTAGCTTCGGCTTTGAGGCGCTCGCGCTGGGTCGGATCGAGCGCATTGCGATGGCGCTGGGACTCAGGCATGGTGGCTGACGAGGCGAAATCCCCGCGAGGAAACTGTCTGCGTTAAGATGCCTGGGCGGTTAAGCCGGTGTAGCTCAGCGGTAGAGCGTCCGATTCGTAATCGGTTGGTCAGCGGTTCGAATCCGCTCATCGGCTCTAACGGCACTGACAATGCCAGACCACTGCACTTTCTTGGCCCGGCAGCGGCGGTAGGAGAAAAAGTACGCCGGCTGCTGGTAGGTGCAGTAGGGCGTGATCGCGATCTGGGTCGGGCTCAGGCCCATGGCCTCGAGCTGCAAGCGATTGGCCCGCGCGACATCGAGGCGAGCTCGCCCTGGTTGCGCATCCGGCAGAAGCGGCGAGTCAGGTAGCGACTGCAGCGCTGACAGGATGGCATCAGGATCGTCGCTGGGCTGCGACGGGAGCAGGCTGGCACCCACCCGCGCAGCAACCGGGCTCGAGACCTGATAGAACTCGCCGGCAATGGCGGGACCCAACGCCACGCGCAGATCGCTTAGCTGGCTGCCCGTTGCCGTCAGGCGCGCGATCGCTTCAGGCAAGATTCGCTGTGCTGTGCCGCGCCAACCGGCATGGACGGCAGCAGCTCGCCCGGTGGCGGCATCTGCAATCAGGGCGGGCGTGCAATCGGCAGTGGCCACCCAGACCGCTTGCTGCGGTTGCGTGGCGAGCGTGCCGTCGGCTTCCAGCGGCTCCCCATCGGCCTCGCTGCCAGGCGCTCCGGCAGCGTCGAGCTCGGCAGCCGTCATGACTCGGTTGCCGTGGACTTGCCGGGTGCGATAGGCGCGCGCTTGCGGCGCCAGCACGGCCGACAAATCGGTGGGGGATTGCGGATGGAAAGATCGGGTAAAAAAGCCGTGGGCGAAGGGGTGCAGCAGCTCGCACTGTAAGTAGGGACGGCCATCGACCCAATGCCACTGCCAGCCGGCATCCAGTGCCGGTTGCTGTGGCGTCGGTGAAGTCGAAACCACGATCCTTACCTCGCTGCCATCACGACCGAGCCGGCCAAGCCCCAAGCTGCCTCATGCTAGCTTAGGGCGCATCCCTATTGACGGCTGTCCGCCTTGGATGTTGCTGAGTTCCATCGCGCTTACGCCGCTCTCAACCCGCAGGCCAGCACCGGGCTCACCGTACGTGCCTACGGCACGCTGCCCTCGACCAACTGCACCCTTTGGCAGCTGCTCGATTGGGGAGAAGCGCCGCCAGTTGCCATTGTAGCGCGCCGCCAAACGGCTGGCCGGGGCCAATGGGGGCGGCGCTGGCACTCGCCGCCCGGCGGCCTTTACCTATCGATCACGCTGACCCCGCAAATCCCAGCAGATTGCAGCTTGCAACTGACGCTCTGCAGTGCTTGGGGGATCGCCCGGGCGCTGCACGACTGCAACGTGCCCGTCCAGCTCAAGTGGCCCAACGACTTGGCCATCCGCGATCGCAAGCTAGGCGGCATTAAAACCGAGACCCGCGTGCGGGGGCATCAGATCGTGCAGGCCGTCGTTGGCGTGGGCATCAACTGGATCAACCCCGTCCCGCCAACCGGAATTAACTTGCAATCGGTCTTGCAAGCGCAAGCAGCCCCGGCCATCCGCAACCGGGAGCAGCTGGCTGCCACTGTTGCCAGTGGCGTCCTCTCGGGATGGGCAACGTACCGGGCCCAGGGCATGGCCTCCCTATTGCAGGGCTACCATCGCTTCCTCAGCCATCAGGGACGCTCGGTCGCGATTGGCGAGACGCCGGGAACCATTGTCGGCGTAACCCTTGATGGGCGCTTGCGCGTCCGCCTTGCTAACCCGGATGCGCCCAGTGAGGTTTGGTACAGGCCGGGCGAAATTTCGCTAGGCTACGCCCGCTCGGAGCCGTTCGCTGGCTGAGGGCGCCACCAAGCCTACGCCGTCGGCCCTGATTCGGAGCGGTTGCCGCGCTCGTCGCTTGCACCGCTGCTATCGGAGCTACCCAACTCCTCCAGTCCCAACTGCTGCCAGTCGCGATCGCTGTCGGTTGCCTCTACCTCAGGATCGACCCAGGTTTGCAGGGATTCGCTGTCCCCTGTCCCCATGGCCTCCTCGGCCAGATCGCTAAATAGCGATTCGAACTCGGCCCAGTCCTGATCGAGCTCGGATGCGTTGGGAGCCGTCGCGGCCGAGAGTTCTTCTGGGGAAGGAAACGGTGAGGGCTCTTGGGAATCAGCCTCCTCCGAAGCGGAATTCAGCGCCTGGAGCTGGGCATCGCGCTCGGCAATGCGTTCGTCTTTAGCTTGGAGTTGGGCGTCGTAATCGTGCTTGAGTTGGGCGATTTGCGCCTCGTTTTCGGCCTTGAGGGCTTGCGTTGCTTCGTTGAGATGCGCTTGATGTTGCTGCTGCAACCGCTCGATTTCGGCCTGGTGCGCTCGCTCGAGCCGTTTTTGCTGTTGTGCCAGCTGCCGCCGGGACAGCCAATAACCGCCGAGCGCACCTGAAGTCCCCCCAACGGTTGCAGCCAAAACAATGCTAATGAGCGTGTTGGTGATGGTTGAACTCCGCTGGTGCGTCGCTCCTCCCCGAGTTTACCGCAGCGGGCAAAAGTCGATCTTTAGGCAGCATCTCGTTGCCCCAGCCAGTCCAGGCCCACAAACAGTGCGGCAAGGGTAACGGCGGCGCAGAGCTCGCCCGCTCGGATGCGCTCGCGGACGGCCTGCAGCGGCACCACGCCCACCTCGATTTCTTCGGTGATATCGGGCTGGGGGGACTCAACTGGAATGGCGCCCTCGGCCAAAAAAACGTGGATGCAGTTTGTGTCCTTGCTGGGGTTGTTGTAGAGGGCCGCCAATTTAGTCAGGGTGCGCGCGCGGTAGCCGGTTTCTTCGGCAAGCTCTCGCTCGGCTGCGGCTTGGCTGCTCTCGGCGGGGGATTGCAGAATGCCAGCCGGTAGCTCCCAAACATTCTCGCCCACCCCATGGCGGTACTGCCGCACCAAGATGACCTCTTGCGCCAGCGTTAATGGCAGCACTACCGCTATCTCGGGTTTGACGTTAACAAAGTACTCGTCAATGATGTGCCCGTTGGGCAGCTCGACTTTGTCCTGGCGGACGCGGCACCAGCGCCTATCGAGCGCCCATTGCGAGTCCAGGGTTTTCCACTTGCGCGGCCTTACCATCACCCAATTCGGTGGAGTCGGCGCTCTCCGTTGCCCATCCTAGACAAACCCAGCATGGAGCTTGCCTGGCAAACGTTTGCCGCACACAAGCGGTTTGCACTCACCATCGCCCGCGGAACCAGCGATCGCACCACCAACCTCTGGGTGAGCCTGGCGCAAGATGGCCTTGCGGGATGGGGTGAGGCATCGCCGTTTTCCACCGGGCATGGGGAGCCTGGGATCGAGGAGTTGGTGGCCGAGTGCGAAGCCCTAGCGCCGCGCTTGCAGGCCTACCATCCCGAGCAGCGGCAAGCGATCGCTGCCCTGCTGGCCGAGCGCGAGACCGCAACGGCAGTCCGCGCCGCGATCGATACGGCCCTTCACGACTGGCTGGGCCAGCGGGTGCAACAGCCGCTATGGCGGCTTGGGGGGCTGGAGCGCGAGCGAATTCCACCTACCTCCGTCACGGTGGGCGATCGCGTGATCGCCGGCATCCAGCAGCGCATTGCGGCCTGGCAGCAGCAGCTGACGCTCCGCCGCCTCAAGCTCAAATTGGGCCATCCGGACGGCATTGTCGCCGATCGCGAGCGCCTGCTGGCTGCGCAACAATCAGCCCCCCAAGCCGAGCTCTACGTGGATGCCAACGGCGGCTGGCAGCTGTCCGATGCCATTGCCATGTGCGATTGGCTGGCCGAGCGCGGCGTCGAGTACGTGGAACAACCGTTGGCAGTGGGCGACGAAACCGCGCTGGCCGAGCTGAGCGCTCGCTCGCCACTGCCGCTGTTTGCCGACGAAAGCTGCCGCACCAGCCGCGATGTACCGCTGCTAGCCGATCGCGTTAGCGGCATCAACATCAAGCTCATGAAGGCAGGGGGGTTAACAGAGGTTGTTCGCATGGTCCACACTGCAAGGGCTTGCGGCCTGCAGGTCATGTACGGCTGCTACGCCGATAGCGTCCTTGCAAACACGGCCATGGCGCAGCTATCGCCGCTTGCCGATTATCTAGATTTGGACAGCCACTTGAATCTGGTGAATGACCCGTTTGCCGGCGCGGTGCTGCAGGCGGGCCGCTTGTTGCCCAACGAGCGGGCTGGACTGGGAGTCACCTACCGTGCGCCTGACGGCTGAGCATCGGGTCGCGATCTTCCTGCACGGCGGCATTCGCGGCAATCGCGGCAAAACGGGCTTGACGTTTTTGCGCTACGGCAGCTCGCCGGTTGTTGCGGTTATAGATGCTGACTGCGCGGGCGAATCCCTCCCGGCGCTAACCGGAATTGCCTGCAACGCGCCCATCGTGGCCTCCTTAGAAGCAGCACTGCCGCACGCGCCCCAGGTCCTGCTGATCGGCATTGCACCGCCCGGTGGGGCCTTACCCCAGGCATGGTGGCAGGAGCTGGAAGCCGGCGTTGCAGCCGGTCTGTCCGTCGTCAACGGCCTGCACACCCCGCTTGCACCGCTGGCCGAGCGCCTGCCCGGCGGCACCCTGCAACCCGGGCAGTGGATTTGGGACATCCGTCAAGAACCCGCAGGATTGGGTATTGGCACCGGCCGGGCGCGAACCCTGCCCTGCCAGCGCATCCTGACGGTGGGAACGGACATGTCGGTGGGCAAAATGTCGGCCAGCCTGGAGCTGCGCCGCTCGGCTCAAGAACGCGGCATCAACGTCCGCTTTTTGGCAACCGGTCAAGGGGGGCTGGCCATTGCTGGCGATGGCGTACCGCTGGATGCCGTGCGCGTGGACTACGCAGCGGGCGCGATCGAGCGCTCGGCCCTGGAGCTCGGTCCCGAGTGTTCCCTACTGCTGATTGAGGGGCAAGGTGCGCTCATTCACCCCGGCTCGACGGCTACGCTGCCGCTGCTGCGCGGCAGCCAACCCACGGGTTTGGTACTGGTCCATCGGGCCGGCCAGCAGGTACTGCACAATTTGCCCGATGTTGCTATCCCGCCACTGCCAGAGGTCATTCGCCTGTATGAGGCGGTGGCCAATGCTGCCGGTACCTTCGGCCCGGTGGCTGTGGAGGCGATCGCGCTCAACACGGGCGGGCTGGATGAGCCAGATGCTCGAGCGGTCATTGCTCGCGTCCGTCAAGAGACTGGACTGCCCTGTACCGATGCCGTGCGCTTTGGCGGCGACGCCCTTTTGGAGGCTGTTGCGGCGCCTGCCTGAGACGCTTCCTGCTTGCGCTCGCTAAGATTGCAACAGCCGCTCGCAGGGCACTGTTAGGACAGAGGCCATGGTCCGCTCTCACGACGGCATTGGGATAGCACTGAGCTTGCTGCTGCCGGGAGCAGCCGCACTGGCAGTATTGCCAGCCCAGGCGCGATCGCAGGCACCGGTCGTTGCCAGTGCGGATGGCGCTAACGAGAAGAGCTCTAGCAAAGAGGAAAATAAGAAAAACAGCGACAAATCGGATCGGGCGGACAAAGAGACTACCGAGAGCGAGGCTGAGGCCAGCGATGGCAAGGCGCTAAGCGAGGCCGAGCGACAGCGGCGGCAGACGCTAATTGAGGCGGACGAGCTCTATCGCGCCGGCAAGCGCGAAGCAGCCCAGCAACGCTACCGCCAGGCGAAAGCGCCGTTTGCCTCAGCCCAACCGGCTGAGGCTGCCAAGGCCGACGATCCCTACTCCGATGCGGCCGAGCTGCCGCCGGGCGGGCAAGTATACTGGCGCAACTACCAGCAAGGACAAAAGCAGCAGCTCGAAAGCAAAGTCCTGGCATCACTGCAGCTGCTTGTCAAAAAACATCCCACCTTCATCCCCGGCCACTTGCAATATGCCCAAGTCCTCGCTCAACGCGATCGCCATGATCGCGCCATTCAGGTCCTGGAGCGCGCCCTGGATCGCTACCCGGATCAACCCAAACTGGTGCGCGCCACCGTCGAGTCCTACGCTCAGGCCGAGCGCTGGTTGCAGGGCTCGATCGTGGCGCGGCGCTTTGCCCTGACCCATCCCGACCATCCTCAGGCCGATACCTTCCGCGACCTAGCCGACAAGCAACTCGAGCGCCAACAGGAGTACTTGCGCGCTGAGATGCGCACCAATGCTATTGCCAATCTATTTACTGGTGCCCTCAGCTATGGCCTGACTGGCAGCCTGCTCGGCCCACTTTCAGCTGCCGAGAGCGCAGCCCTACTGTTGCGCGGCGAGTCGAGCGTCGGCGAGCAAATAGCTGAGGGAGCTCGCGAGCAGCTGCCCATGGTTGAGGATGAGGCGGTCGTGAACTACGTGCGCGATCTGGGCAACGAGGTGGCGCGCTATACCGGCCGCGATGAGTTCGACTACCAATTCTACGTGGTCAAGGACGAGCACCTGAACGCCTTTGCCCTGCCCGGCGGCAAAGTGTTCGTCCATGCCGGCGCCCTTACCGAGGCTGAGTCCAAAGCCGAGCTAGCCGGGCTACTGGCACACGAGCTAGCCCACGCTGCCCTCTCGCACGGCTTCCAGCGCGTTACCCAAGGCAACCTCACCGCCAACCTAACCGAGTTTCTACCGCTGGGCGGGACAGCTGCCAACCTGCTGGTGCTCGACTATACCCGCGATACGGAGCGGGAAGCTGATTTGGTGGGCACGCGCATCTTGGCTGCCAGTCAGTACGCTGCCGATGGGCTGTACGGCTTCATGAAAACGGTCGAGGCCCAAGCGGACGACCGTCCGCCCGTCTGGCTGGCGAGCCACCCCAAACCAGGCGATCGGGCGCGCAACATCAAGCAGGCCATTGTCAGCCACGGCTACAATCGCTACGCCTACGAGGGGGTGGCCGAGCACCAAAAGATTCAAACCCAGGTTGAGGCCATTATCGAGCAATGCAAGCAGAGCGGGGAGTGCGGCAAGCAACAGGAGCAATAGCCGCTAGCCGGCCGTCGAGCGCTCGGGCAGTCGGGGCAGCCCGCGATCGCAAACGAAAAGCGTTCCCGCCGCCATGCACAGCGGCACCGTCAGCAGATTGAGCAGCGGCACGCTCACTAGCACCAGGCAAACCAGGCTAAAGCTACCGCTAGCCGGCAGGTTGTCATAGACCAGTTTGAGCTTGTCGCGAAAGCGCAAGCGCCGCCGCTCCAGCGGCCCGTCAAAAAAGTCCAGGCACAGGACCGTTGCCGCGATCGCTACGCTACCGGCGCTGGCAACCAGCGACCCCAGCCCCGGTACGATATTAACTAGCAGCAGTACCAAACCGGCGCTAGCTGCAAAGGCCAGTTTCTGCAGCTCGAACAGCAGCGCCCGGCCAATGTCGCGCGCGATGCCGACCGGCACGATCCGGGCTTGGCCCAAGCGATAGCGCTCGACCTCCTCCGAGAGCTGCCCGTACCAAGGCGAGCCTAAAACGCTGCCAAACTGCACTAGGGCAAACCCGGTCAGCAGCAAGATGGCAGCCGCCAGCAGCAGGCGCAGCACCCACCCAAAGGCTCGAACGGCCCCCTCGAGCACGCTCAGCCAGTCGGGAAGCGCTGCAATGGCCCCATCCACCCAAGCTGATAGGGCTTGGGTGAGCACTGAGATTCCCTGCCAGCCAAAGTACAGCAACCCGGCATAGAGGGCGATGCCAACGGCCCCATTGACCGCGATCGGAATGAGGAGATAGCGCCACAGGCGGGGCGCACGCTGCAGCAAGCGCAAGGCGCGCAACGGATAAGTGGCGCCGGTTACTAGGCCGAATCCGCTAAGGACGTGTTGCATGGGCATTCGAGCCGCTCAGCCTACCATGGCCTTGTTAATTGTACCGAGCTGCCGCCCTGGCGGGTATCAACACAAGCGTTCAGCGCCGTCGAAATAGGCCGAATGGGGCGGCCAGCAGCGCGCCAAAGACAAAGCCACCGGCATGCGCCCAATAGGCAACGCCGCCGCTGTTGACCCCAGTTGAGGCCTGCAGCGCGGCCACCCCCTGCACGGCTTGCTGCAGGAACCAAAAGCCAAGGAACAATACCGCCGGGATGTGAATGGTAAATAAAAAGAAAAAAAACGGCACCAGCGTTAAGACTTCCGCCCGCGGGAAGCGCAAAATGTAGGCGCCCAAAACGCCAGCAATAGCGCCGCTAGCTCCCAATACCGGAACCGCTGACTGGCTAAAGAAAAACCACTGAGCCAGCCCGGCCAAGCTGCCGCAGATCAAGTAGAAAATTAAGAATTTAAGGTGCCCGATTTGATCTTCAATGTTGTTGCCAAATACCCACAAAAACAGCATGTTGCCGCCAACGTGCAAAAAACCTCCGTGCAGAAATTGGGAGGTAATCAAAGTTGACAGTTGGGGAACGACATAGGCTAGGTTCCCGCTTTGCAAGCTAGCTGTCAGTTGCTCGGGCACGATCGCGTAGGTGTAGAAGAAGCGGTTGAGCCCTTCCTCCGACAAACTGAGCTCGTGCAAAAACGTAACAACGTTGGCCGCAATCAGGGCCAAGACAACGTAGGGCGTCGTTCGCGTGAGGTTGTTGTCGTGAAGGGGAACCAAGCCGGCTGCACGCGATTGGGGCTGGGGTTAGGGTAGCTCAACGGCCCCGCTTCTGGCTCGTAACCCGAACACCGCTAGCGTTGCAATCCGGGCGCTCAGGAGCGATCGGCGGGTGCGGCTTGCCGGCTGCGATCCTTGAGCAGAAACAGGACAAAGACCAAGACGGGCACGATGACAACTGCCCAACCAATGCCAATAGCCCAAGCCGGATAGTCCCCGTAGGGCGCCCCCAAGTCTCTGGAGAGCTGCGCGGCCACCAGCGCTACTAAAGCAATGGGAATGACGTATTTGACGGCTAGGTTCCACCAGCGACCGAGCTGCCAGCGGCTGACCTCGTTGATTTGGCGGCGCATCTTCTCGGCCCCGTAAATCCAGCCCACTAGGATGGCCTGACAGGCGCCAACCAGCAGCAGGTTGTACCCCGTCACAAAGTGATCGACCACATCCAGAAAGTACTGTCCGGCTTGCGTGGTGTAGATGATGCCGGCCAAAAAGCCCAACAGGCAAACCCAAAAGGAGACGATTGGGGTTCGGGCGCGCCCGTTGGTGGTATCCAGTACGGCCGTGTTGATGGCGGCCACCAACGAAAAGGCGCTGTCGAGACCCAACAAAAAAAGCGTTAAGAAAAACAGAACGCCAAAGAGCGCCGAGAGCGGCATCAAGTCCAGGGCTTGGGGAAAAACCACAAAGGCCAGGCCCGGGCCGCTCTGTTGGGCAAGCTCTGCCAGCGGCGTCTCCACCTGCGTTGCCATGTAGCCCAAAATGCCAAAGACCACAAAACCGGCAATCAGGCTGACCGCGCTGTTGAGTAGGGCCGTGATCCAGGTATCTTGGACCACGTCTTGGCCCTCATCGCGATAGCTGGCGTAGGCCACCATGAGCCCGAAGGCCAGCGTCAGCGTAAAGAAAATTTGCGAGAAGGCAGCCCGCCAGACTTCGGGATCGCGCAGTGCTTCCAAATCCGGGTTGAGATAGAGCGCCCAGCCGTCTAAAAAGCCCGGCAGCGTCATGGCCCGCCCCAACAAAATAAGCAGCAGGAGGGCCGGAAGCGGCACGCTATAGAGTACAATTTGGCCCAAACTTTGCGTGCCGCGCCAAACGGAGAAATACACGGCCACCCAAACGGCCACCAGCAGACCAAAGATAGGCCAGTTGATCCCGCCAATCTGAGCGATGCTCTCGCTAGCTTGCAGCGCTTGCTGGTTGAAATAAGCCTCGGGGTCATCGCCCCAAGACACGCGAAAGGAAGCTAAAACGTAAAACAGCGACCAGGCCATGACGACCGCGTAGTAGGAGACGATCGCAAAGGCCGAGAGCAAGGCGAACAGGCCCAAGCCCCCAAAACTCGGCGAGAGCCGCCGAAACGAGCCAATAGCGCCGCGCTGCATCCGCTGGCCCACCCCAATTTCGAGCGCTAGCAGCGGCACGCCGACAACGATCAGCGCAATCAGGTAGGGCAGCAAAAAAGCACCGCCCCCGTACTGGGCCGTCAAGTAGGGAAAGCGCCAAATGTTGCCCAAGCCGACGGCCGAGCCGACGGCAGCCAGGATGAAAACCGTTCGAGAAGACCAACGCTGTCGGGTCATGGCCGTCCTTACGGGATGGGGTCTCGCTGCTTCGAACTTAGCTTTTTAGCACGCGCAGCGGTTCCACGCCAATAGTTGGGGACTAGGCCTCCATGGCCGCAATGGATTTGGGGACCTCGGCGCTCAGAACCTCATGTCCTTCGGCAGTGACGGCAACATCGTCCTCAATGCGCACGCCAATGCCGCGCCAACGCTCGGCAACGGCTGGTTGCCCCTCGGGGAGCGCCACGTTGGGGCCCATGTAGAGCCCGGGTTCGACGGTGAGCACGTGACCAGGTTGCAGCGTTTGCCAGCGATCGCCATCCTGCTTGTACAGGCCGGCATCGTGAACGTCCAGCCCAAGCCAATGGCCGGTGCGGTGCATGAATAGGGGCTTGTAGGTCTCCTGCTCGATGAGCTCGTCGGTGCTCCCCTGCAGGATGCCCAGCTCGCGCAGGCCCTCCACCAAAACGCGGACGGCGGCGTCGTGGAATTCGTTCACTCCGCGACCGGGCTGGATTTGGGCGATCACTTGGGCTTGCGCTTCCAGCACCAGCTCGTAAATGGCTTTTTGCTCGGGCGAGAACCGCCCGCCCACCGGAAACGTGCGCGTGATGTCGGCGTTGTAGTAGCCGTAAGCGCAACCGGCATCGATCAGCAGCAAGTCCTGGGCCTGCATTTGCCGCTGGTTTTCGATGTAGTGCAGGATGCAGGCATTGGCGCCCGAGGCCACGATGGTGGGATAAGCCGGCCCAAAGGCACCGCGACTGCGAAAGGTGCTCTCGATGGCAGCCTGGATTTCGTACTCGTAACGCCCGGGCTGGGTCAGGCTTCGGGCGCGCTCGTGCGCTTCCGCCGAGATGGCAACGGCTTGGCGTACCATTGCCAGTTCGGTGGCGCTTTTGAGCGAGCGTAGCGCGTGGAAAATGGGCTTGGTATCTTCAATGGCAATCGGCCCGGTGCCGCGCCGCGGGTAGCGCGCCACCAGCCGCTGCCAGTGGCCCAGGATCTTGTCGTTGAAGGCGCGATCGCGGCCCAGGTGGTAGTAGATGCGATCGGCGCTCTCCAGGTACTGCGGCAGCTGTTCGTCCAGCTCGCCAATGGGATAGGCTTCATCGGCCCCAAACCGTTCCTTGGCCCCTTCAACGCCGGTCAGGTACCCCGTCCAAGTCTCTTTGTGCGGATCCCGAGGCTGCACGAACATGACAAACTGCTGCTCGCAGTGCGGCGCCAAAATGAGGGCGGCATCGGGCTCATCAAAGCCACTCAGATAGAAAAAATCGCTGTCCTGGCGGTAGGGATAGTCGACGTCGTTGTGCATGACGGCAATGGGAGCGCTGCGAATGACAGCCACCCCATTGTCCAGGTAAGCCATGAAGCGCTCGCGGCGCTGGCGGTATTCGGCGCTCGGGATGCTCATGCAGCTGCTAGGATGGGTAGCGCATGACCCAAATCTTGGGGCCCTGGGCAGGCAGCATGCTGGCCGAGACGACTGTGGCGTCGGCCTCTGGGCGGCGCACGTCCATGCCTTCAACCGCTTGCAGGAACGACTCGAGCGGGTCCAAATCGCAGTTGCCGTCCTCAGCCGCATCCGTGCGATAGTGCGTGGGAACGGCAATTTTGGGCTTGAGCGTCTTGAGCGCCTGCTGGGCCTGTTGCGCTCCGTATACATTGGCCGTATTGCCAACGGGGATAAAGGCAATATCGGGACGGCCGATGAGAATGCGTTGCTCGGTCTGGATGGGGGCAGCAGCGCCGCCCAGGTGGGCGATCTTGACCCCACCTTGCTCCCAGTGCCAAATGACGTTGGTCCCCAGGCGGCGGCCGCCTACCTGATCGTGCGGGATGCCAACGCCCTGGATCTGGATGCCTTGAAAGCGGTAGTCGCCGGGCTGGGCAAAGACCTGCGGGTTTCCGGGGACGACATCAGTCGCGCCCTCATCAAGCAGATGGCTGCTGGCCAAGACCAGATCGGCCTCTACGGCCGGCTTTGAGTACCCCGCCGTGCAGCCGCGCGGCTGGAACGGGTTGACCAGGATGCGCTTGCCGCTGCCTTCAAACAAAAAGCAGGTATGTCCCAACCAGCGCACGCGCAGCGAGGAGGCCCCCTGTGCGGATGCAAACGGGAGCCGAGCGGCACTGGCCGCACCAAGCGCCGAGGCCAGGCCTAGGCCGGCATAGCGAAAGAGCTGTCGCCGTTTCATAGTGAGCTAGGGGTCAAGTTGGGGCAGAGCCATTCCCGACTAGCGTGCTGCTAGAGCATGCTGCTCGAGCGTTGCCAAAAAATTGGCTAGTAGCTGCTTGCCCGCATCGGTCAGGATGCTCTCAGGGTGGAACTGGACGCCTTGCAAGTGAGGATAGTTCCGGTGTCGGATGCCCATTAGCGTTCCGTCCTCGGCCCAAGCCGTTGTCTCAAGGGCAGCAGGCAAGCTCTCGGGGGCAATGACTAAACTATGGTACCGCGTTGCTGCGAACGGACGGGCCAAGCCAGCAAAGATCCCGTCCCCTTGGTGGTGGATCTGGGAGGTTTTGCCGTGCATGAGCTCGGGGGCAGGTGCAATGGAGGCGCCAAAGGCTTGACTGATGCACTGGTGGCCCAGGCATACGCCCAAAATGGGCAGGTTGGGGCCGAGCGTGCGCACGAGCTCGAGCGAAATGCCGGCGTCGTCAGGCGTTCCCGGTCCGGGCGAGATAACGATGCCCTCAGGTTGCCGCTGGCGCAGCGCTTCAGGCGTGATGCAGTCGTTGCGATAGACTTCAATTGACGCTGCAGCTGCGTACTGCTGGCCCAGCTCGCCCAGGTATTGGACCAGGTTGTAGGTAAAACTGTCGTAATTGTCGATAATAGCGAGCACGAGTGGGCTCTCAAGCGGCGATCGCCAGCAGCGGTGGAAGCAGCACCAACCCCGCCACGACAACGGCAGCCACCGAAGACACCAAAACGGCGCCTGCCGCACAGTCTTTAGCCATTTTAGCCAGTTCGTGATAAGAGCACTCGACCGTTAGGTCGACCACTGATTCAATTGCCGTGTTGAGCAGCTCCAGTGCCAGGACCAGCGCGACCATAACGCCAATGACGGCCAGCTCGGCTCGCGGCACCTGCAATCCCCAGCCCAACCCTAGGGCTAGCGTGCCGATCGCGGTGTGGATGCGGAAGTTGCGTTGCGTCCTGAAGGTGTAGCGCAGGCCCAACCAGGCATATTGAAAGCTTCCCCCTAAACTGGTGGCAATCTGCCAGCTCGAGCGCCGCTCGCGTTCCCATTGGGTGGTTTGGGCGTGGGCCGTCGCCAAGCGAGGAACTGCCGCGGCTGCCCGCTCGGCCGACTGCGTGCGCGCTGCTCGCTGCGGCACCTGCTCGACGCCCGAGTCCGATCCCATGGCAATTCCTCCAGTGGCTTAAGCTCGCACTCAGTATAGCCTCGCAAGTCCAGCAGCGGGATCCCGTGGCAACATACCACCAACAGGCGGCTTGGCAGCGATCTGACAAAAGCTGACAGCCGCTAACGCCGCACCCAGTGCCACTAGCCGGATGCCGGAAGCACAATCTCGGCCAACAGGCGGCGTTGCTGGGCCAGCATGCGCTCGAGGCTGGCTTCATCGGGGTGATCCCAGCCCAACAGGTGCAGCAGGCCGTGCGCCGCCAGCCAACTCAGCTCGCGTGCCAGCGCATGCTGCTGCTGCCGGGCTTGTCGGGCTGCCGTTTCAACCGAGATGGCCAAATCGCCCAGATAGAGCGGCTCGGCCTCAAATGCAGCGCTTGCCGGTTGAGGTAGGCTCAACTCGAGATCGGCAAAGGCTAGTACGTCCGTGGCAGCGTCTTGGCCGCGGTACCCGGCGTTGAGTTGCCGGATCTCGGCGTCATCGGTCAGGCGTAGGCTGAGCTCGTAAGCAGCCGCTGGGGGCCTCGCTGCCTCTAGCTTTGCCAGCCAGCAGGCGAACCATTGCTGCCAGCGCGCCTGGTTCATGCCCGGATCGCGGCGCTGCAGCCCCGCCGCATCTTGCAGGTGGAGCGTAACGGAAACCTCTGGCATGGGCAGCTGCCGGCCGCTAGCGGCTCAAATACGACAGCGCAACGAACAGTGCCAGCAGGCCCAGGGTGCTGAGCGCAAAGTGCTTGAGGGACGTGCCGGGCTTGCGCACCATGTTGCGCATGGCGAGCTTGGTGTAGCTGGGCGCGGTACTGCCCTTGCGTTGGGCGTTGGAGTCGCTCATGGGGGTAGCTCCTAGCTAGAAGGCTGGCCGGCGAGGCCTTGCTGCTGGTGCAGGTAGGCATCGATGAAGGAATCGAGCTTGCCATCCAGTACGCCTTCGACGTCGCTTTGCTCGATGTTGGTGCGCACGTCTTTGACGAGCTGGTAGGGGTGAAAAACGTAGTTGCGCACCTGATTGCCCCAGGCGGCTTCGACCGCCTCACCGCGGATCTGAGCGATTTGTTGCGCCCGCTGCTCTTCGGCGATCGCGATCAGTTTGGATTTGAGCAGCTCCAGTGCCTTTTGCCGGTTCTGCAGCTGCGAGCGCTCCTGGGTGCAGCGCACGCTCACCCCCGTTGGCAAGTGCTTCAGCTGCACGGCCGTTTCGAGTTTGTTGACGTTTTGGCCGCCCTTACCGCCAGCGCGCGAGGTTCGCATCTCCAGGTCTTTGGCCGGGATGTCGATGTCTTCAATGGCGCTGCGATCGAGCATGGGCATGACCTCGACGCCGGCAAAGCTGGTCTGGCGCTTGCCGTTGGCGTTGAATGGCGAGATGCGAACCAACCGGTGGGTCCCTTTTTCCCCTTTGAGGTACCCGTAAGCATGGCGCCCCGAGATCTCGAGCGTTGCCGATTTGATTCCAGCGTCGTCGGCTTCCGAGAGTTCGCTCAGCTGGGTTTCGAAGCCGCGCCGCTCCGCCCAGCGCCCGTACATGCGCAGCAGCATGTTGGCCCAATCTTGGGCGTCCGTGCCGCCGGCACCGGCATTGACGGTCAGCACCGCACCGCGCTCGTCGTAGGGGCCTGCTAGCAGCTGCTCGAGCTCCCAGTGATCGAGATCCTGCGCCAGCTGCTGCAAGTAGCGCTCGGCCTCAGCGTGCAGACTGCCATCGGGCTCTGCATCCAGCAGCTCCAGGATCGCCCGCACTTCTTCTAAATTCGTTTCCCAGCTGCGGTAGCGCTCGAGTTGGGCTTTGAGCGTATTGAGTTCCCGAACGATCTGTTGCGCTGCCTCGGGATCGTCCCAGAACTGGGGTTGGGCTGCCTGCTGCTCGCGGTCTTGAATTTGGGCTTCTAGCGCCGGCAGGTCAAAGATACTCCTGGGCTTTGCCCAGGCGCGCCGACACCGATTCAAACTCTCGCTTGAGATCGCTGGTTTCCATGGCCTTGCTCGTGCACCTTGCTGTTTGGGAAGCTTAGCATCGAGCACCCCTTCATGGCGGTCCGAGCGCACCGCGCGCTCATGCTAAATTTGGTTACCTACCCGGATTTCAGTCGCTTTGAGCCGCCTTTTGCCATGCACTCCCGGATTGCCCGCCCGAGCCAGCGGCTTGCCAGCACGCTTTTGACTGTCGGGCTGGTTGCTTGGCTGACGCTGCTGCCGGCCCTGCCGGCGATTGCCGGCAACTTGCCCGGTCACGGCCAACTCCGCAGTACGCTCCAAGCCGTCGTTGAGGAAGGCAACGGCGGCTTGGGGAACCCCATGTGGGCGACTGTGGTGGATCGCGACGGTTTCGTGCAAGTGGTGGCGTTTTCGGGCAGGCGCCGCGGGGACCAATGGCCGGGCAGTCGCGCCATTGCCGCCCAAAAAGCCAACACCGCCAATGCCTTTAGCCTGCCGGATCGGGCGCTGTCGACAGCCAATCTCTATTCGGCGGTTCAGCTGGGGAATCCGCTGTACGGCTTGCCCAGCAGCAACCTAGTCGACACCGACGTCATCTATCAGGGGCCCCACCAGGATATCGGAACGGTGCGCGACCCCATGGTGGGGCAAAAATCGGGCGGCATTTGCGTCTTTGGCGGCGGCCTGCCTTTGTATGATCGCCGCGGCAATCTCATCGGCGGTTTGGGCGTAAGCGGCGACAGCGCCTGCGCGGACCACAACATTGCCTGGAAGCTTCGCCACGCCCTGAATTTGGATAACGTCCCCAATGGGGTCAGCCCCAGCGGTGACGACAACATTATCTACGACCGCTCGGATGGCAGCAGTGCCAGCGGCTGGGGGCACCCCAACTGCTCGTCCGCCGCAACCGAAATTGCCACCCAACTGCCAGAAACGCATCCGGTCGGTCCCGAGCAATAGCCCGCATTGGTATGGCCCACGCGCACGTTATTGGGCTGGGGCGATCCGGGATTGCTGCAGCTCGGGTGCTAAACCACTACGGCTGGCAAGTCAGCCTCAGCGATCACAACGCCAACGCCGCGCTCCAGCGGCAGCAGCAAGCGTTGGCGCAAGAAGGCATTACCGTGCGCTTGGGCGAAACGCTCTCGCTCCAGCACCAGCCGAGCCCAGATCGGATTGTCGTTAGCCCGGGCGTTCCCTGGGACTCGCCTGTATTGGTGGAGGCGCGGCAGCGCGGGATCGAAACGGTGGGCGAGATGGAGCTGGCCTGGCGCTACCGCCGCTGCGATCGCTGGGTGGGCATTACCGGCACCAATGGCAAAACCACCACCACAGCCCTTGCAGCCGCCATCTTTCAGGCAGCTGGCCTGCATGCCCCAGCTTGCGGCAATATCGGCTACGCAGCGTGCGAGCTGGCGCTGCCGCCCGAGCGACCGGATTGGGTCGTGGCCGAGATCAGCAGCTACCAGATCGAGTCCTCATGCCAACTGGCGCCCCAAATTGGCATCTGGACGACGTTTAGCGCCGACCACCTGGAACGGCACGGCACGCTCGAGCGCTACTACGCCATCAAAGCCTCGCTGCTGCGGCGCTGCTCTCACCAAGTGCTCAACGGCGACGACCCGCACCTGCGCTGGCTGGGTCCCGAGCAATGGCCGCAGGCCTACTGGACGAGCATTGCCGGGCGCCCGCAGCTACCCGGGGATCCCGCACGCGGCGTTTGGGTGGACGGCGATTGGGTGGTCGCGTTTGGCGAGCCCGTGGTCTCGCTGGATGCCTTTGCCATGGTGGGGGCGCACAACCGGCAGAACCTGCTGCTGGCGGTGGCCGCTGCCCGATTGGCTGGTATTGCCAGCACCACCATTGCCGAGGGTGTGGCTCGGTTCCCCGGCGTTCCCCACCGCTTGGAACGGATCGGTCGCTGCAATGGCGTTGAGTTCATCAACGACAGCAAAGCGACCAACTACGATGCGGCGCAGGTGGGCTTGGCTGCCGTTGCAGCGCCGGCGATCGTCATTGCCGGCGGCGAACCCAAGTCCGGGGATGATGCGGCCTGGCTGGATGCTATTTGTGCCAAGGCAGCAGCCGTCCTGCTGATTGGGGAGGCAACCCCGCAATTGGCCGGACGCTTGCAGCAGTGGGGCTATCGGCACGCTGAAATGGCTGAAACGCTGGAGCGGGCGGTGGAGCGGTCCGAGGTCCTAGCCCGCCAAAAGCAGGCCCGTACGGTCCTGCTGTCGCCAGCCTGCGCCAGCTTCGACCAGTTCCGGGATTTTGAGCAGCGCGGCGATCACTTTCGGACGCTTTGCCAGCAACTGATGGACGCTACTCGGCATCCGCAAGCGTGAGGGCGATTTTGCCGCTGGCATGACCGCTCTCGCTGCGGGCGTGGGCAGCTTGCAGCTCGGACAACGTGTAATACCAATTACTAATAATATTGCACTGTTTTGGCGGCGCGGACCGCTTGCCGGATGAACTTCCAATTGGTGAGCGAGCGGATGGTCTACTCCGAGAGCT
>PXQH01000006.1 GCA_003022125.1 Cyanobacteria bacterium QS_8_64_29
GTGCTGCCCAAGTTGCAAAGTGCCGAGCAGGCGCTGCTTTGGTCTCATTGGCGTCGCCATCACCAAGCCGTCGCGCGAGGCTGTCACTACCGAGCTAGACCACCCGACTCCAAACCGCGACTGTAGTATTAGCGCTCAGGCTTGCTCGTCGCTGGCAAAGTGAAAGGCGTAGCAGCGGCTGGCCAGCGGAACGCTGGGGCAGTCATTGCGCAGGCACAACCACCAGTGGGGGCGATCGCAGCCCAGCGCAGCCTCGCTCTCGCCCAAAATGACCCACTGGCGGGGATTAAAAATGGCATCCAGAAAGCGATACCAAAGCTCGCCTTCGGCCGTGATGGCAACGTCAAAGTAGCCTTCACGCCCGCGCGCCAGGATGCGCTCGTTGGCCTCGGGGAGCAGGCGGGCTTTGAGCTCGCGCGCCTCGCAGTCGTGGGCTAGCATGCTGGCTTGCGGCTGGCCGGGTAAGTCCCCCAATAGCCAATCTCCCCAACCGGGGGGACGGCATCGGGATGGCAGGATTCGAACCTGCGACTCCTTCGTCCCGAACGAAGTGCGCTACCAAACTGCGCTACATCCCGGTGCCCGCAACTTATGATACCACGCCGCGCTGTGGCGAAACGGCGGCGCTCGCCCTAGGATTGGGGCAGTCGCTGACATGCAAAAGGAGCGATCGCGGCGTGACGGCAAAGCCCGATTGGTTGCGAGTCAAAGCCCCCCAAGCCCAGCGCGTGGGCACGACCCAACACACCCTGCGGGATCTGGGGCTCAACACGGTCTGCGAGGAAGCCTCGTGCCCCAACATCGGCGAGTGTTTCAGCAAGGGAACGGCCACGTTTTTAATCATGGGGTCCAGCTGCACCCGCGCTTGCCCCTACTGCGACATTGGCTTTGACAAGCAGCCCAACGCCCCCGACCCCAGCGAGCCAGACCGCCTGGCAGCGGCCGTCGAGCGCATGCAGCTCAACCACGTGGTAGTCACCTCGGTCAATCGCGACGACCTTAGCGATGGCGGTGCCGCGCATTTCGTCCGCTGCGTCGAAGCCATCCGCCAGGCCTCACCCGGGACCACCATCGAGCTGCTGATCCCCGATCTGTGCGGCGACTGGGACGCCCTGGCCCGGATCCTGGCTGCCGAGCCGGAGGTGCTCAACCACAACATCGAGACCATCCCGCGGCTCTATCGCCGGGTGCGCCCGCAAGCTAGCTATGCGCGATCACTGGAGCTGCTGCGGCGCGCGCGCGAGCTGGCTCCCTGGATTTACACCAAATCCGGCCTGATGGTGGGCTGGGACGAAACGGATGCCGAAGTGCGCCAGGTAATGCAGGATCTGCGCGCGGCCGACTGCGACATTGTCACCATCGGCCAGTACCTGCAGCCCAGCGAGCAACACCTGGGCGTCAAGCAGTTCGTCACGCCGGCCCAATTTGATGCCTGGCGGGCCTACGGCGAATCCTTGGGCTTTTTGCAGGTCGTCTCCTCGCCGCTGACCCGCAGCTCCTACCACGCCGAGCAGGTGCGCGAGCTAATGCAAGCGCATCCGCGCGCCAAGGCCTAGGCTGTCATGCCGCTTGCAAGCACGCTTTTTAGGGCAACTGTGATCTTGATCGCGTTTGCTTCGGGACATTGCCCAATAAGATCCGGCTAGGAAACCAAGGCGTCAATCCTTCGTCCCAAGGTGCGGTTTGCGCTGGTAGCGATTGCCACTGCAAACAGGACTCTACTCCCCAAGACTGATGGAGCAAGGGCAACCGATGCCTAGAATGGCGGGTTGACTGTGGCGCTCAAGCCTCTCCAGGGCAGCTGTTTGCCCACCGCCCTTACCGAGCTGTTGGCCGAGACTGCTCGGGAATCTAATGCCAACGATCGTCACCTAAAACCAGCAACAATCGCGCGCTAACCGACTGCAGATGAGCCACTAAGGTGTGAGGAGGCTCCTGATGACGGCAACCCCGTTTGACGTTCGCATGGATGGGGAAGAGCTGCCGCCGGAGGTAGCTTTTGATACCGACGAGCGGGATTCCACTGAGAGCGGGACGCCGCTACCAGCTGAGGCAACCGAGCGGGGCGAGGCCAGCGCCAGCGAGTTTTTCCAGCACGCCAGCTACGGCACCACCGACCTCGTCCGGCTCTATTTGAGCGAAATCGGTCGCGTTCCGCTGCTCGAGCCAGACGAGGAAGTGGCCGAGGCGCAAAAAGTGCAGCGCTACATGCAGCTCCAGGAGCTGCAACGCCAGCTGGCCAGTCAAGGCAACGATGAGATGGCTCGCTTTGTTGCGCTCAACGAAGCTTACGAGCGCTTGGAGCTGCAGCTAGGGGCGCCGCCTTCCTGGGCGCGCTGGGCCAGCGAGGCCCAGATGAGCATCGCCCAATTGCAGCAGCTCGTGACTCGGTGCAAGCAGCAGTGGGCCGAGGCTGCCAGCCTGGGCGTGGCCGAGCTCGAGGCCATCCAGCAGGCAGGCACGCGGGCCAAAGAGCACATGATCCAGGCCAACCTGCGCTTGGTAGTCTCGGTGGCCAAAAAGTATCAAAACCGCGGTTTGGAGCTGCTGGATCTGATCCAGGAAGGGACGCTGGGCCTAGAGCGGGCCGTAGAGAAATTCGACCCCACCAAGGGGTACCGCTTTAGCACCTACGCCTACTGGTGGATCCGCCAGGGCATCACGCGCGCGATCGCTTCCCAAAGCCGCACCATCCGCCTGCCCGTTCACGTCACCGAAAAGCTCAACAAAATCAAAAAGGCGCAGCACCGCATCTCGCAGGAAAAAGGCCGCACGGCCACCATTGACGACATTGCCGAGGCCCTGGGCATTACGCCGCGCCAGGTGCGCGAAGTTTTGGCGCGGGTGCCGCAGGCCGTCTCGCTCGATATCAAGGTCGGCAAAGAACAAGATACCGAGCTCAGCGACCTGCTCGAAGCCACCAGCAGCCTGCCCGAAGACGACCTGGCCCAGGAAGCCCTACAGCGGGACGTGCAGTACCTGCTGGACGAGCTGACCGCGCGCGAGCGCGAGGTGGTTCGCTTGCGCTACGGCCTGCTCGATGGCAATGCCCGCTCGCTGGCTGAAATCGGCCGCACGCTGGAGCTCTCCCGCGAGCGGGTCCGCCAGATCGAGGCCAAAGCCCTGTACAAGCTCAAGCAACCCAAGCGGCGCAACCGCATGCGCGATCATCTCGCTTCACTCTAACCGAGGCCAAAGCCCGTACAAGCTCAAGCAACTCAAGCGGCGCGATCGCCTGGCCTCACTCAAAGCCCTCGCGCGCTAGCCTGAGGGGCGGCGCCCGCCAGAGCCTGCCCCATGACGCTCAAAAGTCTCGGCCTAGACGAGCAGCTCTACGACTACCTGCTGTCGGTTTCGCTGCGCGAGCCCGAGCTGCTACGGCAGTTGCGCGCCGAAACGGCCCACTACCCCAACCCGCAGATGCAGATTGCGCCCGAGCAGGGGCAGTTCATGGGGTTGTTGGTGCAGCTGCTGGGAGCGCAGCGGGCGATCGAGGTAGGGGTGTTTACCGGCTATAGCGCGCTCTGGACGGCCCTGAGCTTGCCTGCTGATGGCGAACTGGTGGCTTGCGATACCAACGCTGACTGTACGGCCGTCGCGCAGCGCTACTGGGAAGCCGCCGGTGTTGCCGGCAAAATCGATCTGCGCCTGGCGCCAGCTACCGAGACCCTGGAGTTGCTGCGCGCCCAAGGCCAGCTCGAGCGCTTTGACTTTGCCTTTATCGATGCCGACAAGCAAACCTACGACCGCTACTACGAACAACTGCTGCCGCTGCTGCGCCCGGGCGGGCTGATCGCGATCGACAACGTGCTGTGGTCGGGGCGCGTGGCCGATCCCCAATCGTCCGATCCCGATACGCAGGCCCTACAGGCACTCAATGCCAAACTCCACCGCGACGAGCGCATCGATTTGAGCCTGCTCCCGGTAGCGGACGGCCTGACGCTGGCGCGCAAGCGCTAAGGGCGCGATCGCGCCGTCACTGCCTCCTGCAATGAGCTAGATTGATCCCGACCGGCGTACCGAGACTGGCAGCCGATGGCAGAACAGGGTGAGCGCGAGCCAGCCGTCGCGCGCATTTTGGATGCCAATTTAGATCGCGCGCGCGAGGGGCTGCGCATTATTGAGGACTGGTGCCGCTTCGGCCGCGATGATCGCGAGCTCTCCGATGAGTGCAAGCAGATGCGGCAGACCTTAGCCGGCTGGCACGCAGACGAGCTGCGGGCGGCGCGGGATACGCCGGCAGATGTCGGCACGACGCTCTCGCAGCCGGGCGAACAACAGCGCTCGGACGTGCCGGCCATCTTGCAAGCCAATTTTGCGCGCGTGCAAGAGGCGCTGCGCGTGTTGGAAGAGTACGGCAAGCTCTACCAGCCGGCGCTGAGCGCGGCTTGCGAGCGGATGCGCTACCGCACCTATGCGCTGGAGGCGCGCTTGCTGGCCGGGCAGCGCCACTGGCAGTTGCAGGCGGCGTCGCTGTATTTGGTGACGGCCCCGCAAGACGGCTTGTTCGAGACAGTCGAGGCGGCCCTGCAAGGCGGCTTATCCTTGGTGCAGTACCGCGACAAGGATGCCGATGACGCCGTGCGCCTTGCTCGCGCCCAGCAATTGCGCGAGCTCTGCCACGCCTACGATGCCTTGCTGCTGGTCAACGATCGCGTTGACTTGGCCTTGGCAGCCGGTGCCGACGGCGTGCATTTGGGCCAGCAGGATCTGCCCATTGCGGCTGCCCGTCAGCTGCTGGGGCGCCAGCGCATCATCGGGCGCTCGACGACCAACCCAGAGGAGCTGCAACAAGCGATCGCCGAGGGGGCGGATTACGTCGGCGTCGGTCCCGTCAACGAAACCCCCACCAAGGCTGGCAAAACGGCAGCCGGCCTCGACTACGTCCGCTACGCCGCTGAGCATGCCACCATCCCGTGGTTTGCCATTGGCGGCATCGGCACCGAGAACTTGGATGAGGTCATGGCAGCCAACGCCCAGCGCGTGGCGGTGGTGCGCGCCATCATGGAAGCGCGCGATCCCACCCTGATCGTCCAGTACGTGCGCTCGCAGCTGGCACGAGCGCACAACCTGCGCCGTTTGGCAAGCCCTTCCCCTTATGGCTGAGCGCGCCCCCATTGCCGTTCAGGTCAACGGCCAGACCCGCCACTGCCCGGCCCCGCTTGCCGTTCCCGAAGCGCTGGAGCAGTTGGGCTTTGACCCGCGGTTGGTGGCGCTGGAGTACAACGGCGAGATTTTGCCCCGAGAGCGCTGGCCCCAGACCTGGTTGCAAGCCGGCGATCGTCTCGAGGTCGTAACCATCGTTGGCGGTGGTTAAGATTGATGTAGGCAAGCGATCCCCCCTTGCCCCATTCCTCAATACGCGAGCGAATTGCACCATGCTCCGCACCTGCTTGGCAAAACTCAAACCGCTGTTGAAACCCCTGCTGGCGCTCAGCCTGGTGCTGGCGCTGGTTGCCATCGATGCGGGTGACGCGCTCGCGGCGCGCGGCGGGGGCCGCATGGGCGGGGGCGGATTCCGAGCCCCGCGCTCGACGGCGCCACCGCGCAGCAGCGGTCCGCGCGCCCGCGGTGGCGGTGGCATTGGGTTCCCGTTTTTTATGCCGCTGCCCTTTTTCGGCGTCGGTGGTTTCGGTAGCCTATTCTCGATTTTGATCTTTTTTGTCGTTACCAACTTCATCGTTCGCAGCATCCGCAGCAGCGGCCTGCTAGGCGGCACTGCCGGCGGTATCGGCGCACCGGCAGTAGGCAGCGGCAACCCTCAAGTGACCATTGCGCAGGTGCAAGTGGGCTTGCTGGCCGACGCACGCGAGCTGCAGCGCGAGCTCAACGAGCTGGCGCAAACGGCGAATACCAGCTCCAAGACCGGGCGCTCGCTGCTGTTGCAAGAGGCCACGCTGGCCCTGCTGCGCCAACCCGAGTATTGGGCCTACGGCGCCGCGCACGCCGAGCGCGCGTCGCTGGATGCCGCCGAGGCTCAGTTCAACCAGCTGGCACTGGCCGAGCGCAGCAAATTCTCGCAAGAGACGCTCTCCAACGTCGACGGTCAGCTGCAACAGAGCGCGCCGCAGCCTGAGGGGGGTAGCGAAACGGCCGCCCCAGGGGAGTACGTGCTGGTGACGCTGCTGGTGGGGGCCGAGGGCAATCTCGATCTGCCTGACGTCAACAGTGCCGACGGCTTGCGCCAGGCCCTGCGCCAGCTCGGTAGCTTGTCCAGCGATCGCTTGCTGGCGGTCGAGGTGCTCTGGACGCCGCAAGCCGAGAGCGATACCTTAACGGCTGACGATCTGCTGGCCCAATACTCCAACCTGAAGTTGGTCTGAAACGGACGCTGCCATGACCACGTTTGGGCCGAGCGCCTCGCCGCGCTCTCAGGCTAGCTGGCCCCGATGGGTACAGCATGGCCGGGCGGTTGGGTTCATGCTGCTGGTCAGCCTAGTGCTGTTAGGCGGCCTGGGGTCGCGCCTGGCCTACTTGCAGCTGCTCCAAGGCGAGCGCAACCGTACGCTGGCGCAAAGCAATCGCATTCGGGTGCTGCCCCAGCCCCCAGTGCGGGGCAATCTCTACGACCGCAACGGCAAGGTGCTGGCTGGCAACCAGCTCTCGCGCGCTGCCTACGTCTGGCCGCTGGTGCAACGGAATCCGGACTGGCCCCAGATCCGGGAGCGGCTCGTCCGCATCCTGGATCCGTCCCAACCTGAAATCCAGCAGCGGATCGAGCGCGCCGATCCCCGCTCCCCCAAGCTGATCCGGATCGCGCGCGATCTGAGCCCAGCCCAAATGACGGCGCTCGCCGAGCACCGGCCCCAGCTGGAGGGCGTCGAGATTGAGGTCGAGCAGGTACGGCGCTACCCGCATGGCAAAGCCGCCGCCCACGTGCTGGGCTACACGGCACCCATTACGCGCGGTGAACTCATTCGGCGGCGAGACGAAGGCTATCGCATGGACGATGTCATCGGCCGCATGGGAATCGAAGCGGCTTTCGACCGGCAACTGCGCGGCGAATGGGGCGGGCAGCGCGTCGCCGTCAATGCAGCCGGCAATATCGAGCGCGTTTTGGGCGAGCAGCCCGCCCAAGCCGGCCAAGACATCACCCTAACCCTGGATCTGGGCTTGCAAAAGGCGGCCGAGAAAGCCCTGGGGACGCGCAAGGGGGCCGTTGTCGCCCTCGATCCCAGCAGTGGGGCCGTGCGGGCCATGGTCAGCCACCCCAGCTTCGATCCCAACGTCTTTTCCGGCACGGTGGACTCGGCGACCTGGCAGCGCTTGCAATCCAAGGACAATCCCTTTGTCAATCGGGCCGTTCGGGGCTTTCCGCCCGCTTCCACCTTTAAATTGGTGACTGCCACAGCGGGGCTGGAATCGCCCGAGTTTTCACCCAATACCGTCCTCAACACCTATCCCTACATTACGGCTCACGGCCTCAAGTTCCGCGAGTGGAACGGGGCCGGATTCGGCCCGCTGGGATTTGCCGGCGCGCTGCAAAACAGCAGCAACACCTTTTTCGGCCAAGTGGGCAAGCGCCTGGGCGGCGAACCGCTGCTCCGCTGGGCCAAAACCTACGGCTACGGCTCGCCAACGGGCATCGCGCTGCCGTCCGAGTCGTCCGGGTTGCTGCCCACGCACGAGTGGCGGCAAGACAACATGGACCGTCCCTGGGGGACCGGCGATGCCGTCAACCTGGCACTGGGGCAAGGGTTTACCCTGGCCACGCCGTTGCAAGTGGCAGCGGCGTTTGCCGTACCGGCCAACGGCGGCGATCGCGTGCAGCCGCACCTGCGCCAGGGCGCCGATACCATCCGGCGCTCGATCCACATCCAGCCCCAACACTTGCAGCTCATCCGGCGCGGGCTGCGCCAGGTGGTGCAAGCGGGCACGGGAAAAGCGCTCAACGTATCCGAGCTCCCCGCGGCGGCTGGCAAAAGCGGCACGGCCGAAGTAAGGGGACTGGCCCACGCTTGGTTTGCCGGCTTTGCGCCCTTTAAGGACCCCGAGATTGTGGTCGTTGCCTTTGCCGAGCACTCTGGTGGGGGCGGCGGATCGGTGGCCGGACCCATTGTGCGCAAGGTCATGAAGGCCCATTTTGGCGTCTCAGATAAAAAAAATGGCGAAGGCAAACCAGATAGCAGTTCAGGGTAGCTCCACCGAGGTAGGCTTGGCGACGTGCGGCAGGCCCCAGCCCAGCTTCTCGCGCAGGACGCGGAAGAACTCGTTCGATTGCAGGCGAATGAATCGGGCCGAGTGTGCCGATCGCGCCAGCTCGAGGCGATCGTCGGGCGTCACGTAGCAACCGCCGTTACCATCGACCACCATGACCAACTGGCTCTCGGTTGCTGGGGCGACGGTCAGCGGTTCCGCATCCGAAAAAACCAGCGCGCGCGAGGCCAGCGAGTGGGGGCAGATGGGCACTAGCTGCAGCACCGGCACATCCGGCGTTACCACCGGTCCCCCCGAGCTGAGCGAGTAGGCGGTCGAGCCCGTCGGGGTTGCCACAATTAAGCCATCGGCTGCAATGTCGATGGGGGCATGGTGGCCCACTTCAACTTCGAAATGGCACATGCTGGTGAGCGGCTCCCGATGCAGCGCCATTTCGTTGAGGCAGAGGGCTTCCCACAGCAGCGCGTCTTGGCGAAAGACGCGCACTGCCAGCATGGTGCGCTCTTCAATTTCGTAATCCCCGGCGAGCACGCGCTCGAGGGCCTGGGGCAGCTGGTTGAGATAGGTTTCGGTTAGAAACCCCATGTGCCCGGTGTTGACCGGCAGCAGCGGGATGTTGCGCGGCGCTAGCTGCCGGAAAGCGGCCAGGGCAGTACCATCGCCGCCCAAAACGATGCTAAAGGCGACGCTCTCGTCGAAGCCCTCAGGCGCGAGCTCCTCGATGCGCGTGTTGCAAACCGGCGTCTCGGGCTGGGAATACCCCAAAATGCCGCCAAAGCCGGTCGCCAGACAGACTTCCCAGCCGCGCGCCGCCAGCTTGTCGCTCAGCTCGCCGGCGGTCCGGCGCGCGATCGCCTTGGAGTCGTTGTAGATGATGCCTGCTTTGGGCACGACCGTTCTAGAGTGCGGTTGGCCAGGGCCAGCTCAGGCTGGGACGCTATCTAGCCGGTATCGTTGCACACGCAAGCGTGCGCTTGCTAGCACTGGCTTGCGGCCGCTGGCGGGGGGGGTGGGCGGCAGCTACTTTTTAAACGGAATCTTTTTGCGCCGGCTCGCTTCGTCGTAGCCCAGCTCTTTGAGCTTTTGCAGGATGCGGTTAAAGTACTCCTGCAGGTACTCCTCCAGGGTGGTCGTTTCTTTGGGATCGAGGCCGAAGGTGGCATAAACCTCGTCCATGGGCGCATCGAGAGGTCTTCCGCTTGCCAGCACCTCGGCAAACGCCAGGCGATCGGCCGCATTCTGCGTCCATTCAAAAAAGCGCGTCAAACGGCGCATAAAGCGCAAAAAGCCTAGCGGAATGCGCGAAATCTTGGCTTCCTTGCCGGATAGGCGCTCGCATACGGCAATGACTTCGCTCGCCCGCCAAGCCCGCGTTCCCACAACGGGAAAGCTGCGCTGCTCCGTCTCGCGGACCTCTAAGGCGCGCACCGCAAACTTGGCAATATCGACAGTGTCCATGTACGCCAGCGGGGTGTCTTCGCCCGTTACCCAGACGGCTTGCTCGTCCAGAATGGGAATAGCGTACTGGCCGATTAAGCCTTGCATGAACCCGCACGGGCGCAGGATGGTGTAGTTCATGCCGGCTTCCTGCAGGAAGGATTCTGTGCACTGCTTGATCTGCATTAGCGGCACGTGCGGATAGGCCTCGGCATCGAGCAGCGAAAAAAAGATGTAGCGCTCGACCTCGGCCATTTTGGCGGCCTGGATGAGCGCAACTTTCCCGTGCCAGTCAATGCCTTGAATGCCTCGGCGATCAGTGGGGCGGGCGGTTGCCGCGTCGATAGTGGCTTCCATCCCCGCCAGGGCCGGCGGCAAGGTATCGGGCTGGCAGAGATCGCCGCGAACGAGCTCAGCGCCCCACTCTTTGAGGAACGCAGCCTGTTTGGGATTGCGAACCAAGCAGCGGACGTGATGGCCTTGCTCGAGCGCTCGGCGCGCAACTTGCCTGCCCAGGGTGCCGGTGGCACCGACCAGCAATACCTTCATCTATAAGGTGAGTCAAGCTTAAACTTTCTACAAATCTTATCAGACCCGCACCACTGCGTTTGCGAATCGGTCCGGGCGTCCGGGCGTCCTCCAGCTAAAAACGCGTTAAGTTTTTTGGGGCCTGCCTCAGCGGGTAGCTTGCATCGTTGGCGGCTCGCTGGGTTGCGCCACAACTGGCTGGCACTGGGCCCGCTGGCGCAGCCAGTGGTCGCACAACACCAGCGCAACCATGGCCTCGACCATGGGAACGGCGCGCGGCAGAACGCAGGGATCGTGCCGCCCGCGGGCGGCTAGGGTCGTTGCCTCGCCGGTGTTGGTAACCGTCTGCTGCTCGCGGCCGATGGTGGAGGTGGGTTTGAAAGCAGCGCGCAGGAGGATGGCTTCCCCGTTGCTGATGCCGCCCTGAACGCCGCCCGAGCGATTGGTGGCCGTTCGGATCTCGCCGGTGTTGTTGCTGTAGAAGGGATCGTTGTGCTCGCTGCCGGTGAGGGCAGTGCCACCAAAGCCAGACCCGATTTCGATGCCTTTACTGGCTGGCAGCGACATCACCGCTTTGGCTAGGTCGGCTTCGAGCTTGTCGAAGGCAGGCTCGCCCCAACCGGGCGGAACGCCGCGCGCAACGCACTCGATAACGCCGCCGAGCGAATCTTGCTGCTTGCGGGTGCGCTCGATGAGCGCGACCATGCGCTCGGCGCACTCGGCATCCGGGCAGCGCACGATGTTGCGATCGATTTGCTCGCGGGTGACTGCCTCGGGGTCGGCGCTGGCTTCCAGGGTGTGGATGCGCTTGACGTAGCCGACGATGCTGGTGTTGGCAGCCTGCTGCAATAGTTTTTGCGCGATCGCGCCGGCAGCAACGCGACCGATGGTCTCGCGCGCCGAGGCGCGGCCGCCGCCCTGCCAGTTGCGGATGCCGTATTTGGCATCGTAGGTGGCATCGGCGTGCGAGGGGCGGTACTTGTAAGCCAGCTCGCCGTAATCCTGGGCGCGGGCGTCGTTGTTAGGGACAAAGATGGAGATGGGCGTTCCTAGCGTCTGCCCCTCAAATACGCCCGAGAGAATCTGGCAGGTGTCGGTCTCTTTGCGCGGCGTCGTGATTTTGCTCTGACCGGGTCGCCGCCGATCCAGCTCCGCTTGAATGTCGCTGGCGGCCAGCGATAGCTGCGGCGGGCAACCATCAACTACAACGCCCACGCCACCGCCGTGCGACTCGCCGTAGGTAGTGACGCGGAACAGATGCCCGAACGTGTTGCCCATGCCCCGGCCGGCCAAAGCGTTGCGGCCTGATTCTAACAATTGCCCCCTCCCGGGAATGGGAGGGGGCAGCAGCGTCAGCTAACCGTCGTTAGCCGAGCCAGTGCGGGTCAGCCCTCAATCGCAGGGG
>PXQH01000007.1 GCA_003022125.1 Cyanobacteria bacterium QS_8_64_29
AATGGTCGTTGCCAGGGGCGCAAAATTGAACCAAATGACAAAGGTCAAAAAGAAGGCGAACCAGGTGAGGTGCAAGATGCGGTAGCGACCGCTAAACGAAAGTAACTTTGCCACCATGGGAAAATCCCTTGCTTCGCCAATAGCTTCTCCGCAAGAATTTAGCGGCTTTGGAGATAATTTGCGGTCAAATTAGTTACGCCCAAAATGCTTTTTGGGATGACAGCGTACTCGACTAGTTTCAGTTAACTAGTTGCTAGCTTGCCCGACTGTCTACCTCGGCCGATCGCTTGGGACGGGCCCCAAAGTCGTTGACCAGCAGATCCCGCAAGGTCTCTTTGAGGTCATCGCAGGGAATGCCTTTTTGGACGCGGCTTCCCAGTTGGGCGTCTTTGCCCACTTGGCCGCCCATGTAGAGATCGACCCCTTCCACGACTTCGCCGTCTTTGCGCGTTTTGGTGCCTAGCAAGCCAATGTCAGCCACTTGCGGCTGGCCGCAGGAGTTGGGGCAGCCCGTCCAGTGGATGCGCACCTTGCGCGGCATCTCTAGCTCCTGCTCCAGGTCGCAGATCGTGGCGAGCGCGCGTTGTTTAGTCTCGATTAGGGCAAAGTTGCAAAACTGGGAACCGGTGCAGGAGACCAGCAATCGCTCCAGCGGCGCCGGATCGATGGACAAGCGCTCCAGCAGTGGCTCGGATAGCAACGACTGCAACCGGGAGTCGGGCACGTTGGGCAGGATTGCGTTCTGCTCGACGGTAAAGCGGATCTCGCCGCTGCCGTACACCTCAGCCAGGCGCGCCAACTCGAACAGGTCTTGGGCGTCGAGCCGCCCGACGGGCACGTGCAAGCCCACAAAATTAAGGCCCGGTTGCTTTTGTCGGTGGATGCCGATCCAGTCGTGCTTGTCCCAATCGATTTCGTCGTCCTCGGCAGCAGTTGCGAGCGAGCGACCGAGCTGCGACTCCACAACATCGCGGAACTGCTCGATACCCCACGCCTCGATCAGCCACATCAGCCGCGACTTTTGTCGGTTGCCGCGCAATCCCCAGTCGCGATAAACAGTCAAAATGGCGCGGCAGAGCTCGATGACCGTCTCATTGGGCGGCACCCAGGCATTGAGCGGAATGGCGGCTTCCACGCGCTTGCCGGAGAAAAAGCCGCCGACTAGGACGTTAAAGCCCAGCACCCCGTCCTTGTACGCCGGGATGAAGGCGATGTCGTTGATCTCAGCGTGGACGGCGTTGTCGCGCCCGCCTTCGATGGCGATGTTGAACTTGCGCGGCAGGTTGGTGAACTCGGGATTGCCCCGGCCATTGTCCGTAATCATGTCCTGGACCTGCCGCACCAGCCCGCGCGTATCGATGAGCTCGCTGGCATCAATGCCGGCAATGGGCGAGCCTGTGATGTTGCGGACGTTGTCCATACCGGACTGGACCGAGGTCAAGCCCGCCTGCTCGAAGCGCTCGAAAATTTGGGGGATGTCCTCCAGCCGGACGCCGCGCAACTGGATGTTTTGGCGCGTGGTAATATCGGCGCTGCCGTCCTCGCCATAGCCTTCAACAATGTCGGCCAGCACGCGCAGCTGTCCGCTGCTTAGCACCCCGTTGGGGGTGCGCATGCGCAGCATGAACTTGCCCGGCGTAATGGGCCGGTAGAAAATCCCCAGCCACTTGAGGCGCTGCTCCAAATCGGTTTTGTCCACCGATTCCCAACCAATGCGCGCAAAGTGCTCCAGCTCGTCTTTAACGGCAAGGCCGTCTTTTTCGGCCTTGAACTTTTCAAACTTGTTTTTGCTCGTTGCGGACTGCGCTGTAGCGGTCATGGCTCGCTCCCAGTGGCCCGATTGCGTTCGCCAGACTAAGTATCGTTACGCATTCCACTTTAGTCAGGGCGAAAGGCCTAAAACGTGTAATCCGATACCACTGGAGTAGTCCCTACGCAGTAAGCGCATCGATCCAATGCTTGTTTTGCATTAGCGCTAGCAGCGGATGCCGCCGGTGCCCCCAAGGTGATCGCTGCAGTCAAATCGGTTACGGCACGGCCATTGCCAGCGGCGGGGCGTTACCGTCATGCCCGAGCGATTGGAGCTGCTCGGCCATGCCCGCCGGCTCGACTGGCAGCGACCGCACCGCCTCCCGGCGCCCGCTAGCGCGCGAGGTTTTGGCACTGGCTGCCCCGGCGATCGGGTAGTCGGTGTTGCAGACGCTAGTGGTGCTGGCCGATCGCATCATGCTGGGCCACTACAGCACGGACGCCCTAACTGCCATGCAGATCAATGGGGCAGTGCTGTGGTCGGTCACCAGCACCATGACTGCCTTTTCGGTGGGGGCCGTCGCGCTGGTGGGGCGCCAGATGGGCAGCGGCGATCGCGCCCGGGCAGCCGCCGCCACGCGCGCAGCCCTGCTGCTAGCGCTGGGCGTCGGCGCGGTGGTTGCCCTAGCGGGTCTAGGCGGCCTTGAGGGCATCTTGGCGTTGTTTCCGGCGGCTGGGGCTGAGGTGCAAGCCGCAGCTCGCGCTTACCTGAGCTTGGTGTTCGTTGCCCTGCCGCTGCGGCTCGTGGCATTTGCAGCAGCTGCCGTCTTGCAAGCGGCGGGCAACACGCGTACGCCCTTCCTGGTAGCGATCGCGGCCAACGGCCTCAACGTGGCCGTCAACTACAGCCTAATCTTCGGCCACTGGGGCGCGCCCGAGCTGGGCATCCGGGGGGCTGCCTGGGGCAGCGTGGCTGCCATGGCGGTCAACGCCAGCGTGCTGCTGGCGCTGCCGGCACGCCCGAGCGGTCGGCCCACCCTGCGGGGCAGCGGCGGTGAGGGCGAGGCCCTGCGGCGCATGCTGCGCGTGGCGGCGCCGACGTTTGGCGAGCGCTTGGTGCAGCACGCGGGCTTTTTGGGCTTTTTCGGCCTGATTGGAGCGCTCGGGGGAACGGCGATGGCAGCCAATCAGGCCTTATACCAATTTGAGCAGCAGATGCACGCTGACCAAAGTTCATAACTCCTATATTGAAGGAGTTTTGGAGATCGCAATCTAGTGCACAAGCCACGAGAATTTTGGCTTGCTGAGCGCCTATGCGTGCGCGTTCGTGCTGTTTCCAGCAGCGTTGCTGGGCCTGTTTTCCAATGACCCGGCCATCGTGCGGACCGGCATCCCCTGCTTTTACGTTGCGGCTGCGGCCCAGCCGTTCATGGCAGCGAGCATTGTACTGGGGCAGGCGCTGCGCGGAGCTGGCGATACGCGCACGGCGTTTTACGTCTCGCTGGGCGGGTGGCTGATGGTACGCCTGAGTGCGACTTACTTGTTCGCGTTTGGCCTGGATTGGGGATTAGTGGGCGTTTGGATCGGCTCAAGCTTCGATTGGGGGGTGCGCTGTCTGGCGCTAAGCGTCGCCTTTTTCCGGGGTGGCTGGCGGCAGGTGGCGGTCTAAAAGCTCACTTTGCCCTGCAGCCAGTTAGTGATGAGCTGGGGCGCATTCTTTTTGAACCAGCGCATGGCCACCAGCCGGAACACGGGCTTGGAACGCTTGGCGATGGCCTTGGTCAGCCCGTTGAGCGAGCGGGAGCGGATCCACTTGTTGCGCAGGTTGGCCGAGCCCACATCGTAGAGGCAGTCGAGGATGATTTTGACTGTTGCCTCTTCTCGCTCAACCAAGTGCTCGAGTAGCAGCAGAACGTCCTGCATGCGCTCTTCTTTCATCCGCTCTTCTTCCAGACTCTCCTGCAGCTGGACCCACTTTTGCGCTGGTGTCAGATTCGCCATGCCGTTCGTCCTAAAACATGTTGAGCTCGGGCAGTCCCACCGATTCTTACAGACTGCCTGTGCTTCGCGGCAGGGGGCCTTGCAAGCGCGCCGACCGCTTGCCCTAAGGTCGCGGCCGACCCCTAGGCTGTAACGGGGCTCGATCGAACCCCCCAAGGTTGCCGGCGGAGGCCACTGCCAGGCTTCCGCTCGATTGCTACTGCATCACGGACCGCTAGGGCCAGCCTTACGGTCGGCAACGACGATCAGATCCGCGATCGGGCGGGCAAAGTTGGATGGGGCCATTGCCTGCAAGTACTGGCTGGCTCGCCGGGAGCAATACAGCTTGCCGCCAGCTGCCGAAAAGTCTTTACCCGGTTCGAAACCGGCTGTTGCCAGGAGCTTGGCGCTCCAGGCTTTGAGTTGTTCCTGGCGATCCATAGCCAGCAAGGATGAGCGCAGCCTCACCTTTCACTATAGAGCCGCGGCTGCAATCGCGCTAGTCAGGCGGCTACAGCCTAGCTGTCGAGCTTCTTCTCAATTGCAAAAACGAATCCGACGCTGACCGCTCAGGCAAATAGGAAAGCGCTGCCAGCTGCTTTTTTTATAACCCCTTTTATAACCCCAACTCACTACCCTGGTTTGGGGGGAAACGCTTGCTAAATCTAGTTAACCAGACTGAGTGGTTGCTCTCTGAGTGGCGTGGGCTGGGGTAGGGAGCGCGCAACAGTTGACGTTATCGAGGCAAACTTTGCCCCACTCTAAGGCCCAGCGTACGAGCGAAACGCGATTTTCGGTGCCGGTTTTGGTCAAGATATTGCTGATGTGGTTGTCAACCGTTCGCTTGCTTATGGCGAGTTCCCGGGCAATATCCTGGTTGGTCAACCCTGCAGCGACGCGTTCGATGATTTGGAGCTCCCGTTCTGAGAGCTCAATGGGATTGGAGCAGTCGCCGCCAGTCATGGGGGTCTCGGGGTGCCGTTGGTTTTGCTAGCCTTTTGTACTCATTTTAGAAGATTTGAGGACGCGTGCCACTCGCCCCAGATGGGAAAATGGCGGTCGAGTGGCATTGGGCTCAATAGGGAGGTCGCTCGTGAGCGAGCCGCAGGTTCTGTGTCTGGGCGAAGTTCTGTTCGACTGCATTGCGGATCGGCCCGGGCGCTCACTGGAGGCTGTGGAGGCCTGGACGGCCTATCCGGGCGGTGCGCCCGCCAATGTGGCCTGCGCGCTGGTCAAGCTGGGCGTTCCGGCCGGCTTGATTGGCTGCCTGGGCCAGGATGAGGCGGGTGAGGCTCTGCTGCAGCACTTGCAGTCGGTGGGGGTGGATTGTAGCGGCGTGCAGCGCCATGCGAGCGCGCCCACGCGCCGCGTCTACGTCCTGCGCACCGAAGCGGGCGATCGCGAGTTCGCTGGCTTTGGCAGCGGCGAGGCAACGGTGGAAGCCCTGCGCGCGCCTGAGGCCTTTGCCGATGCGTACTTGCAGGCGTCGCAACTGCCGGCAGCGCGCTTAGCCCGGGCCGATTTTTTGGTGCTGGGTACGCTCGAGCTAGCCTACGCGGACAGCGGTGCGGCCGTTCGCCGCGCCCTGGCGCTGGCCCAACAGCGCAGGGTCAAGGTCTTGCTGGATATCAACTGGCGCCCCATCTTCTGGCCCCAGCCCGAGCGGGCCCAAGCGACGATCGCGCCCATCCTCGAGGCGGCCGATTGGCTCAAATGCTCCGCTGAGGAAGCCCAGTGGCTGTTCGGCACAGTCGATCCCAACGCGATCGCGCGCCAGCTCGAGCGCCCTGAAGGGGTATTTGTCACCGATGGGGGCGGCGCCACTCGCTACAATCTCAATGGCCATAGCGGTACTGTTGCGGCCTTTGAGGTCCCGGTTGAGGACACTACTGGTGCCGGCGATGGCTTCGTTGCGGGCCTGCTCTCCCAGTTTTGCCAGCGCAGCGCTGCCGATCGGCGCGATCCGGCCTTTGCCCGCGAAGCCGTTGTCTATGCCTCGGCCGTGGGCGGCCTAACGGCGACGCGCGCCGGCGCAATGGCCGCGCAACCCAGCGCCGCCGAAGTCGCTGCCTTGCTCCAGCGCTCGCCCGCGCCCTAAGCCACCGGTTCAGGTTGCCGAGTCGGCTGCCATGCCCGCTTTTGCCCGCAAGCGATGGGGCCAACACTGGTTGCGCGATCCGCGCGCGCTGGAGCAGATCGCCGCCGCAGCCGAGCTGTCGGGGCGCGATACTGTTTTGGAAATTGGGCCCGGTACGGGGGCCCTAACGCAGTACCTGCTGGCGCGGGCCGGGTTCGTCGTGGCCGTGGAGATCGATCGCGAGCGCTGCCAGCAGCTCGCCCGCACCCTGAGCGCGTGGCGCAACTGGGTGCTGCTACCGGGCGACATTCGCACCCTGGACCTGCCCGCCGAGCTGGCCGAGCGCGGCTTGGCGCGCCCCAACAAAGTCGCGGCCAACATTCCCTACAACATTACCAGCCCCATCTTGCAGGCGTTGCTGGGGCGCATCGCGCAGCCAGCTGCCGCCTACGAGACTGTGGTGTTGCTGGTCCAGCAAGCGATCGCCGAGCGCTTGTGCGCTCGGCCCGGCTCCCGCACCTACGGCGCCCTCTCGGTGCGGATTCAGTACCTGGCTGAGTGCGAGTCCATCGGGCGCGTGCCGGCGCGGGCGTTCTCGCCAGCGCCCCAGGTGGACTCGGCCATCGTTCGCCTGCGGCCGCGTCCGTTTGAGCCCCAACCGCGCGACCCGGCCCGTTTGGAGCAGGCGATCACCTTGGGCTTTGCCAACCGGCGCAAAATGCTGCGCAACAATCTCAAGCCCCTGACTGCCACCCAAGCCCCGGCGCGCGTGCTGGCCCGCTCGGGCATCGATCCCCAAGCCCGCGCCGAAGCCCTGAGCGTGCGAGACTGGATCGCGCTCAGTGATCGCTTGGACGCGCTGGCTGCCAACCGTGCTGCCTCGAGCTAACGCATGCGTTCCTACTCGCTACTGGCCCCGGCTAAAATCAACTTGCACCTGGAGATCCTCGGTGATCGCGCCGATGGCTACCACGAGCTAGTGATGGTGCTGCAGTCGCTGGATCTCGCCGACCGCATCGAGCTGAGCCCCAACCGTACCGATGCCATCCGCGTCAGCGGCAACGCCGAGCGGCTCCCGCCCGAGCGGGACAACCTGGCTTACCAGGCTGCCCAGTTGATGGCGCAACAGTTCCCGCAAGCCTACGCGCAGCACGGGGGTGTCACTATTACCATCGACAAGCGCATTCCCATTGCAGCCGGCATGGCCGGCGGCTCGAGCGATGCAGCGGCGGTTTTGGTCGGGCTGGATCTGATGTGGCAGCTGGGCCTAACGCAGCCGGAGCTGCAAAACCTGGCCGCTCAGTTGGGCTCGGATTTGCCGTTTTGCGTGGCGGGCGGGACCGCGCTCGCCACGGGCCGAGGCGAGCAACTGGAGGCGCTGGCGGGCCCGCACCGACTGGCTGTGGTGATTGCCAAGCATCGCAACCTGAGCGTCTCGACGGCCTGGGCCTACTGTCGCTATCGCGAGCGCTTCGGCAATGAGTACTGCCGCAATCCCCAAGACGCCCGCGCTCGAGCTCAGCGCGTTCACTCGGGGGCGCTGGTTAGCGCCATCGCCCAGCAGGATGGCGCCCAGATCGGGCAGCGCTTGCACAACGACTTCGAGCGGATCGTGCTAGACGAGTTCCCCCAAGTTGCCCAGCTGCGGGACGCCTTCGAGCGCCAGGCAACCTTGGGCTCGCTCATCTCGGGCAGCGGTCCGGCCGTCTTTGCCCTGTGCGAATCGCTCGAGGAGGCTGCCCGCGTTCGCCAAGCCGTCGCTGACGAACTGGCCGATCCCGAGCTCGAGTTCTGGACGAGCCAGCTCTCGAGCGCGGGCATTCAGCTGGCCGACCCGGCCGCCCGCTCGCGCTAGCCATGGCCGATCCCGAACCGCAATCGCCGCCCGATCGCGAGCTGCCTGCTCCGGGACGCTGCCTGCTCGGTGCCGCCGTTGCCGGCGGGTTTGCCGTGCCGCTCTACCTACTGACCCGCGCCATCGTGGGGCACTTTGCCAACAACCCGCTCGATGCCACCGGCGTCGCTGCCACCAGCATTGGGGCCGTGGTTCGTGCCCTGCTCATTGGCGGTAGCGTGCTGCTGACGGGGGTGTTTGCCATCGTTGCGGTGGGCTTGGTGGCCCTGGCGGTCCAATCGGCAGTGCAGCGCTGGCGTGCCCGCTCCCAGTGATGGCGCGCTGCTAGCGCTCAAAGGCCTAGATCGACAGCGACGCGGTGGGCGCAGGCAACCCCCGAGAACGCGACGGCGTTCAGCCCCTGACCGGGAAACGTGCTATCGCCGACGCAGTAAAGCCCCGGCACCGCCGTCCGGTTGAACGGCATGGGCAGCAGGCCGGGCAGCTTGCGCTGCGGCACCGGCCCGTAGGTGCCCTCATCGCGGTTCAAAAAGCGCTGGTGGGTGCGCGGCGTCCCCACCTCTTGGTGCTCGATGCTAGTTTCTAGCCCCGGAAACAGCTGCTCCAGGCGCGCGATCGCCCGCTGAGCTGCTGCCGCTTTCTGTGCC
Source organism: Cyanobacteria bacterium QS_8_64_29 (assembly GCA_003022125.1). NCBI lineage: Bacteria > Bacillati > Cyanobacteriota > Cyanobacteria bacterium QS_8_64_29. The sequence goes on from PXQH01000007.1 coordinate 8,309, forward strand.
CGATAGGCCGAGCGCGATTGCTGCGGCCAATCGGCCATCCAGCTGGGGGTAAAGGCGTGCACGATGTGGCGGCCTGGCGGGGCCAAGCTGGAATCGAGCAGCGTGGGGATGGAGACAAACAGCGTCCCTTCGGGGGCTTCCATCTGCTGCCAGTCCTCGAGCAGGATGTGATGGCAGTCAGTCTCGGGCGGGATGCACTCGGCCCGCACGCCCAAGTGCAAGTTAATAAAGCTAGGCGATTTGCGGTAGCGCTGCCGCCATCGCCGCTCGGCGCGCGGCATGCCCTCGGCGGGCAGCAGCTTCTCGAAGGTATCCCAGCGCGTAGCGTTGGAGATGACGCGCCGAGCACGGAATTCCTCGCCGGTGCTCAGGCGGACGCCCGCGGCCTGATCGCCTTGGGTGAGAATGGCGCGAACGCGCGATTTGTAGCGGATCTCGCCGCCGGCTCGCTCCAAGCCCCGTGCCAAGGCGAGCGCGATTTGCCCCACACCCCCTTGGGGGTAGTTAATGCCGCCGTAGTGGCGATCGCAAAGCACCATGCCCGCGTTAATGGCCGGCGTTCGCGCTGCCGGCGCGACCGACCAGCAGTAGCACTCCATGTCGATAAAGCGCAGCAGCTGCAGGTCGCTGATGTGGCGGTGGGCCAGATCGCCAACGTTGGTGGGCAAGTAGCGGGCCAAACGCAGGCAGGCCAGCGGATGGTGCGCAAAGGAGCGCGCCAGGTAGCGCGGCTCTTCCAACGAGCGCAGCTCCATGCGATTGAGCGCGTTGAAGATGCCCCAGCATTCGTTGTAGAAGCGCCGAATGCCGCTGGCTTCGTGTGGGAAGTGCGCGATTAACGCCTGCAGGAACTGCTCGTAGTCCCGATGCACCCGCAGATCCAGCCCCTGGGGTAAGTGGTAGTGGATCTGGACCGGATCGGGGATGGTGCTCAGGCTGACATCGACTGCCGCCAGCGCGCGGGTGAGCAGGTTGGTCGTTCCTTGCTGCCCGAAGCCAAAAATCATGGAAGCGCCAACATCGAAGCGATAGCCATCGCGCTCGAAGTAGCCAGCGCTCCCGCCGGGGATAACGTAGCTCTCCAAAACCAAAATGCGGGCGCCCCGGGCAGCCAGCTGGGTCGCTGCCACCAAGCCGCCGATGCCGGCGCCAATGACGATCGCGTCGTAGCAGGGAGAGCTCGGCATGACAGTCCGCCTCGGGAGGCTCCGGAAGGCCAGTCTAGCGTTGCCGCGGTTGGCGCTTGCCCAAGCAGCGGTCAAAAAAAGGGGGGACCGGCTCGACCGGTCCCCCCTGGGCGATTCGTGATGAGAGGAGAACACAATTGAGACTTTAACTGTATTGAAAAAAAGTGTCAACATAGTTCGAACTAGTTGCAACAGTAGTCCTCCCTTGCTCGAGTGCCGGCGCTGCTGCGGCAGTATGGGGTGGAATCTGCTATTGCTGGCTGGAGCCGTGACTTCGCAACTGCGCGTTTACGCCCCCGACCACCCGCTCATCAAGCACTGGTTGGGCGTCGCCCGCGATGCCAATACCCCACCGGCGCTGTTTAAAAGTGCCATGAGCGAGCTAGGGCGCTGGCTGACCTACGAAGCCAGCCGCCATTGGCTGCCGGTGGACGACATGTCGATCCAAACGCCGCTACAGGCTAGCTCGGCGCAAACCATCGACCCGCAAGTTCCGGTTGCGGTCGTTCCCATCCTGAGAGCGGGGCTGTCTTTACTCGAAGGGGCGCAGACGCTGCTCCCGCTCGCCTCGATCTACCACCTGGGGCTGGTGCGCGACGAGCAGGCGCTGACCCCCAGTTGCTATCTCAACAAGCTCCCCGAGCAGTTTGCCCCCCAAACGCGGGTGCTGGTGCTCGATCCCATGCTGGCAACGGGCGGTTCGATCGCCATGGCCCTGCAGGCGATTGCCGAGCGCGGCGCCGATCCCCAAAACGTTCGCATTGTTTCGGTGGTAGCAGCCCCTCCGGCCTTGCAAGCCCTCAACGAACGTTTCCCGGCAATCAGAGTCTATACTGCCGCAATTGATGAAACGCTGGATGAGCGCGGCTACATTGTGCCGGGACTGGGCGACGCCGGCGATCGCGCCTTTGGCACCTAGCGCGGCGCTAGAATTGGCCCAGCAGCGAGGGGATGGCTGCCGCTCTCGAAGCGATGGCCCAAGTGGAAGAAACCATTCAGTTCCCCAGCATCGAGAGCGCGATCGCGCTGGCCGGCCCCCACGAACAAAACCTCAAAACGCTAGCCCAGCAGACCGGCGCCCAACTGGTCATGCGCGGACAGGATCTCTACATCTCGGGCGAGGACCGCTGCGTCCAGCGCTGCCTGGAGCTGGTGCGCTCGCTGCAACCCTACTGGCGCGAAGGCAGCCCCATCTCGCAAGCCGATTTGCAAACGGCCCTGCAAGCCCAAGATGCCGAGCGCTGGTCGGATTACCGCGACCTGCAGCAGGATGTGTTGGCGCGCACGCGCCGCGGCGATGTCATTCGCGCCAAAACGTTCCAGCAGCAGGCCTACGTGCGCGCCATCCAGCAGCACGATGTCACCTTCTGCACCGGACCGGCGGGGACGGGCAAAACCTTCCTGGCAGCCGTTTTGGCCGTGCAGGCGCTGCTGAACGGCCACTACGAACGCCTGATCCTGACCCGCCCGGCCTTGGAGGCCGGCGAAAAGCTGGGGTTTTTGCCCGGGGACCTGCAGCAGAAAGTCAACCCCTTCCTGCGCCCGCTCTACGATGCGCTCTACGAGCTTGTCGATCCGGCCAAGATTCCCGATCTCATGGCCCGCGGCACCATTGAGGTTGCGCCGCTGGCCTACATGCGCGGGCGCACGCTCAACCGCGCCTTTGTCATCGTCGACGAAGCGCAAAACACCACCCCCGCCCAGCTCAAAATGGTGCTGACGCGGCTGGGGTTTGCCGCCAGCATGGCTGTCACCGGCGATATCACCCAGACCGATTTGCCCCAAAACCAGGCCTCAGGCTTGGTGGTGGCGCTCGATATCTTGCAGGGGGTGGAAGGGGTAGCCATCTGCCGCTTGACGGAAGCGGATGTGGTGCGCCACCCGGTCGTGCAGCGGATCGTGGATGCTTACAATCGCTACGAGGGCTCGGAAAGCTAGCGGCGGCTCAAAACCGTTCCGCGTAGGCCTTGAGCTCGCGCGCCATGCGCTGCAGGCCGGGGCGCTCGCGGCGGCCGAGCGGCCGAGCTAGCGGGCGGGCCAGCAGGCCGCGGAAGCGGTGCTGGTGGCGGTAGCGCGTGCGGTTGGGGCCCAGCGCTTCCAGCTCGAAGCGGCATTCGCGGTACCAGCCCGGCAGCGCGGCGACCCACTGCAAGTGGCGCTCGGCGCAGAGCCAGGTCACGGTTGGCGCCAGCAGCGTTTCTTCGCCACCGGGATGGCAGCGCAGCGCCAGGGCAAAGCGGCGGCCGCGCTGCAGCGGCACCCGCGGGTCGCGGTCGTAGAGAAAGGTGTTCCAGTAGCGCCACTGTTCCTTGGCGGTCAGGATGCGCCAAACCAGCTGCGGCGGCGCGTCAATGTCGATGGCAACGCAGGCCACGGGCATGAGGCCATTAGGGGCTCGGACGCGCGTCAGGGTAGGATCCGCCAGGGTAGCCCGCCGCTTGCCTGCATGGTTGATGCCGCTCCCAGCGCTAGCTACAGCCTGGCGATCCGCTTCCGGCTGCCCGATCGCGCCGGTGCGCTCGCCGAGTTCATCCGCACCGTTGCCGAGTGCGAGGGCAATGTGGGCGAGGTGTTGCTGGTAGAGCGCGCGCCAGCCGGAGTCGTGCGCGCCACCACTATCGATGCGGCGAGCGCTCGCCACGCCGAGCAGATTGTCAGCGCCCTGCGGGCCCAGCCGGCCGTGGAGCTGCTCGCGGTCAGCGATCGCACCTTCGCCCTGCACCGCGGCGGCAAAATTGCCGTTCGCAACCGCCATCCACTGCAAACGGAGGCCGATTTGGCCATGGCCTACACCCCAGGGGTGGGGCGAGTTTGCCATGCCATCGCCCAGGATCCGGGCTCGGTTCTTGAGCTCACGATCAAAGGCAACGCCGTTGCCATTGCCACCGACGGCAGTGCCGTACTGGGGCTGGGCAACTTGGGCGCCGAAGCCGCCCTGCCGGTCATGGAGGGCAAAGCCATGCTGTTTCGCGAGTTCGGCGGCATTGATGCTTTCCCGCTTTGCCTGGCCCAGCAGGAGACCGAGGCGCTCGTGGAGACCGTGCGCGCGCTGGCACCGGCCTTTGGCGGCATCAACTTAGAAGACATCAGCGCGCCGCGCTGCTTTGCCATCGAGCGTCGCTTGAGGGAAGCGCTCGATATCCCGGTTTTCCACGACGACCAGCACGGCACCGCCATTGTGGTGCTGGCCGCCCTGCAAAATGCCCTGGCGCTGACAGGCAAGTCCCTAGCGGAGGCGCGCATTGCCATCAACGGCATGGGGGCGGCTGGTGTCGCCATCGCGCGGCTGCTGCAGCAGGCCGGTGCCACCGATATCTGGCCGTGCGACTCGCGCGGGCTGATTTCGCAGCAGCGGACGGATCTGGACGAATTCAAGCAGGGGGTGGCCGTGGCGCATGCGGGCTCGCTGGCCGATGCCCTCGCCGGTGCCGATGTCTTTATTGGCGTCAGCGCTCCCGATGCCCTCTCGCCCCAGATGGTGGGCACCATGGCCCGCGATCCCATCTTGCTAGCGCTGGCCAATCCGGTCCCCGAGATCCGGCCGGAAGCGGTGGGGGAGGAGGTGGCCGTCATGGCCACCGGGCGCAGCGACTACCCCAACCAAATCAACAACGTCCTGGCCTTTCCCGGGGTGTTTCGCGGGGCGCTCGACTGCCAGGCAGCGCGGGTGACGCCCAACATGTGCCTGGCAGCAGCCGGCGCGATCGCGGCGCTGGTTCCACCGGGCGAGCGCCACCGCAACTGCGTCGTGCCCTCGGTTTTCGATTCGCGGGTGGCCCCTGCTGTTGCCGAAGCCGTGCGCGCGGCTGCCCACCGCGATGGCGTTGCCCGCGCAGCCGGCGATCGCTAGCCTGATACGGTGACTGTGGTCCGGCGACTCCGCTGCGCGCATGACTCGCTCTGCCCCATCCAGCCGCCACTACCGCCGCCGCATCTTGTGGCTGGAGCGGCTGATGGCGTTGGCTGCGCTGGCCAATTTCGCGCTGGTGCTGTTCGATTTAACCTATCTGCCGCTGCGCGATTTTTGGCTCCAGGGCCGGGTGAAGCTGCCGGGCTTTCGCATCGGCCCCTATAGCGTAGAGGGCGTCCGCTTTCGCGTACCGCGACCGCCGGTTACCCAGTGGTACGACCCCATTAAGGGCATTCGCCCCCATCCCGAAACGCAGCAGTACTTGCAAGCCGTCGAGCAGCTCGAGCGCCAAATCCAGCGCATGGGGGTCAAATCGAGGCCGACCAAGCAACAGTTGGTGCGCTTGCGCCAGCTCAGCGCCGAGATAGTGCAAGGCAACCCCTTCGAGCTAGCCGGCAAAACGGCCACCCTCGAAGCCATCGAGAACCGCATGCGTAATCGGGTGGGGCTGAGCGCGCAGTTTGGGGTGGGCTCGCCCGAGCAAGCGTTTCGCATCTTTTGGAGCCAAGCCTATTTGAGCCGCAAGGGGTGGCAGCAGGAGCTGCAGTTTTTCCGCAACCGTATCGAGCCGCTGGCGGCCACCAACTATACGCGCGGCATCAACGAGAACGGCGATTTCATCGATCGCTTCTGGATCTTAGATCTGCCCTTCGCGGTCCTGTTTGGACTGGAGTTTTTGGGGCGCACTTACTGGATCCAGCGCCAGCGACCGGCCCTGCGGTGGCGCGAAGCCATGCTGTGGCGCTGGTACGACCTATTTTGGTTCCTGCCAGTCGCCCGCTGGTTGCGCGCCATCCCGCTGACCGTGCGGCTCCACCAAGCGCGCCTAATCGATCTCGACGGGATTCAGGAGCAGCTCTCGCGCGGCTTTGTCGCCACTATCGGCGAAGAACTGACCGAGGTGGTGGTCGTCCAGGGCATCAATCAGCTCCAGGCCACCATCCGCCGCGGCGATTTGCGGAGTTGGTTGGCCGGGCAAGGCGAGCGCGCCTACATCGACCTCAACGAGGTCGATGAGACGGCCGAGCTCGCCAGACTGCTGGTGCGGCTGACCGTGCACCAAGTGCTGCCGCAAATCCGGCCCGATATTGAAGCCTACCTGCGCTACAACCTCACCAAAGCCCTAGAGCAAGCAGCCGGCTACCGGCAGCTGACAGCCCTGCCCGGTATGGCTGCGATGTCCGAGCGAACGACCGAGCGCCTGGTCTCGCAGCTGTATGCGCTGTGCTACGAAGCGATCGAGGTGACCACCCAGGAGGACCCCACGGCCGAGCAAATCCTGCGCCGCCTGGGAGAGAACCTGCGCCAAGCCTACAGCTCGGAGATCCAAGCGCAGCAGACCCTGGAGCAGCTGCAGTCGCTGCTAGTTGACTTGCTAGAGGAGATCAAGATCAATTACGTGCGGCGGCTCTCGCAGCAGGATGTGGAAGAGCTGCTCGAGCAAACGCGCCAGCTGCGGCGCTTGAACGAGTCCGGCACTGGCGGGAACTAAGCCCTGACTGCGCGCTGATTGCGCTATACTGCAAGCGGTGCCCCTCCCAGAGGGCCGCTTCCCAATTTGGGCCGCTTGGAAAGTGGGTATAGCCCGCTTTTTTTTATTAGGTTTGATGAGCCACCCGCTCGTGCCGCAGCTGACAGCGCAAGCACGTCCCATCGCCCGCGAGCTGGGCCTGGAACTGGTTGAGGTTGCCTTCCAGCCCCACCAGAGCCCGCCGGTGGTGCACGTTGCGGTGCGCAACCCGCACGCCGATACGAGCTTGGATGACTGCGAGCGCATGAGCCGCGCGCTCGAAGCCCAACTCGATGCCGAAGAGCTCGTTCCGAGTGCCTATCTTTTGGAGGTCTCGAGTCCGGGGGTTCCCAAACAACTCACCACCGATCGCGAGTTTGCCTCGTTTAAGGGGTTTGCCGTGCGCGTGCGCACGAGCGAGCCCTACAAGGGCCGCCGGGAGTGGTGCGGCAACCTCCAGGGCCGGGACGCCGATACGCTCTATCTCAATCAAAAGGGCAAGCCCGTTCGCATTCCGCGCCGCGCGATCGCCGCGGTGATGCTTGACTCGCCCAGCTAGCGATCGCCCCATCCGCTGCTGTCTGTACTAGGAGGACGCCTCATGTCGCTGGTTAGCTTACCCGGGCTGCGCAAGATGATCGACGATGTCAGCGAGAGCCACAATCTCCCCGAGTCGGTCGTTCAGGAAGCGCTCCAGGAAGCCTTGCTCAAGGGCTACGAGCGCTACCGGCGCGCGCGCAACCTGGATCGCTACCGCTTTAGCGAGGATTACTTCGACAACTTCGAGGTCGAGCTCGACCCCGAGGCCGAAGGCTTCCGCGTCCTCGCCACCAAAGAAATCGTGGAGTCAGTCGAGGACAGCGACCACCAGATCGGTTTGCAAGAGGTGCAAGCGGTAGCCAGCGACGTGCAGCTGGGCGACTCGGTGGTCATCGACGTGACGCCCCAGCAGCAAGAGTTCGGTCGCATGGCCGCCATCCAAACCAAGCAAGTGCTGCTGCAAAAGCTGCGCGACCAGCAGCGCCGGATGGTGCAAGAAGAGTTCAGCGATTTGGAAGGCACCGTCCTGCCAGCGCGCGTGCTGCGCTTCGAGCGGCAGTCGGTCATCATGGCCGTGCGCAGCAGCTACAACCAACCCGAGGTCGAGGCTGAGCTCCCCCGGCGCGAGCAGCTGCCCAACGACAACTACCGCGCCAGCGCTACCTTCCGCGTCTTTTTGGATCGCGTGCGCGAAGGGCCCCACCGCGGCCCGCAGCTGATCGTCTCGCGCGCTGCTGCCGGGTTGGTGGCCTACCTGTTTGCCAACGAAGTGCCCGAGATCGAAGACGAAATCGTGCGCATTGTGGCGGTCTCGCGCGAGGCCAACCCCTCTGCCCGCCAGGCCGGCGCGCGGACTAAAATCGCGGTCGATACCCTCGAGAGCGATGTCGATCCGGTCGGGGCCTGCATCGGCGCCCGAGGCTCGCGCATTCAGGCCGTTGTCAATGAGCTGCGCGGCGAAAAAATTGATGTCATTCGCTGGTCCCCCGATCCGGCCACCTACATCACCAGCGCGCTCAGCCCGGCACAGCTCGATCGCGTCATCCTGCAAGATCCCGACCAGCGGCAGGCCCTGGTTTTGGTACCTGACGATCAGCTCAGTTTGGCCATCGGCAAAAACGGGCAGAACGTTCGCCTGGCCTCCCGCCTGACCGGCTGGAAGATCGACATTAAAAGCGCCACGGCCTTCGATAGCGAAGCCGACGCCTCGCAAGCGCCGGCAGCCACCCAAGCCGAGGCCGATACCAGCGACGATCGCGGCCCGGATGTCTTTTTAATGGATGAGCCGCCGGCCACCGGCGAAGCCATCCCGGAAGCGGCCGAAGGTGCCGAACTCGAATCCCACTCGGAGCGCTCCGACCGTTAGCATGGCCGAATCCTATCGGCGCTGCATTGGGTGCCGCCAGCTCGCGCCCAAATCGGCACTTTGGCGCATCGTCCGAACGCATCCCAGCGGCGAGGTGCGCTTGGATAGCGGCATGGGGCGCTCGGCCTACCTGTGCCCGCAGCGGCCGTGCCTGCAAGCGGCCCGCCGCAAAAAGCGGCTGGCGCGCGCGCTCAAAGCGCCCGTTCCCGAGCGCATCGACCGAGCGCTGGAGCAGCACCTGGCAGCGCGCGAAGCCACCGAGCAAAACCGCCGGCCAGCGCCCGATGGTGAGGATGCTTCGTTAGCATGAAAGGGGCCGCTTGGGCTGGGCCGCTCCCAATAGCGGGCGAGCCGGCCAGCACAAACGGGGACTGCAGGCATCAGGGACTGAGCGGATGACCGACGGCAAGATTCGCATTTACGAACTCTCGCGGGAGCTCAAGCTCAAAAACAAAGAGATCTTGCGCCTCTGCGAGGAGCTCGATATTGCGGTCAAAAGCCACAGCAGCACGATTACTGCCTCGCAAGCCGAGCAGATCCGGACGGCAGCCGGCCGGTTGCGCGCTAGCGATGGCGGTGCTGGCAGTCGGGGCAAGCCGTCCGGTACCAACCGCCGCCGCTCCGCTACCAACGGGCGCTCGGGCGCAAACCAGCAGCCAGGGAGCCAACAAGAGATCCTCGCCGTTCGCAAGCGCTCCCAGGCTGCTAGCGCAACGGCCGGTTCGGCCGAGGCCCAAGGCGGTCAGTCTCAGTCTCCTCAGCCTCCTCAATCTCCTCAGCCGCCGCAGGCCGCGCCCGAGCCGTCCAAAGCCCCTGCCGCCCAGTCTCCCCAAAAACCGGAGCTCGCCGGTCCGCCCAAGCCTGCCCAGCCGCAAGCGTCCCGTCCCCAACAAGCGGCTGCTCCCCCTAGCGAGACCACCGAAGCTGCAGCAAGCACGCAGCCAGCCGTCAAACCGGCCACACCACCGCAACCGCCGCCCCAACGCAACAAGCCCCAGCGGCCCGAGCGACCGCAATCGCCGCCGAGTGCCAAGACGAGCGAGCCCTCCAAGACCGAGCCGGCCGCCCGCCCGAGCGGCGAGCCCAGCACAACGCCCAAACCCAAGCGACCCGAGACGGCGGCGCCCAAACAAGACGAGCGGCCCGAGCGCCAGGCCGGCAAACCGCCCAAATCCGGACGCACCAAGCGACCCAAGCCCAAAGTCGAGGAGGACGAAGCGTCCCTCGACATGGCCCAGCTCGAGACGGAAACGGCCGAGCCAACCGAGTCCAGCGCTCCAGCACAATCGACCAGCGCGCGATCGCTGGAGCGGCCGTCCAGGCCCGGCTCGCAGGCCACCAAAGCACCGGCAACCAAAGCCCCCAGCCGGCCCAAAAAGCCCACCCGCAAGCCCAGCGCTGCCAAATCGCAAGCGCGGCAGCAGCAGCGCCGTCAGGAGCCGGCAGAACCGCAACTGCCCGATAAAGTCGTTCTGGAGCGCGAGCTCACGGTGCGCGAGCTTGCCGAGCGCTTGAATATCGCCGAAACCGATATTGTCAAGCAGCTGTTTTTCCAGGGGGTTGCAGCCAACGTCACCCAAACCCTCGATAGCGCCACTGCGCGCGCTGTCGCTGAAGAGCGCGGCGTCACCATCGAGACTCCCGAGCGCAGCTCGGCAGCGCAAAAAAGCGAGATGCTCGACAGCGAGGATCTCGAGTACTTGCAGTTGCGCCCGCCGGTGGTCACCGTCATGGGGCACGTCGACCACGGCAAGACCAGCTTGCTCGATGCCATTCGCCAAACCAAAGTGGTGGAGGGCGAAGCCGGCGGCATAACCCAGCACGTGGGGGCCTACCACGTCAATGTCGAGCAGGAAGGCGAGACCAAGCAGGTCGTTTTCCTCGACACCCCCGGCCACGAGGCCTTTACCGCCATGCGGGCGCGCGGCGCGCGCATCACCGATATTGCCGTGCTCGTGGTGGCCGCTGACGATGGCGTCAAGCCCCAAACCCAGGAGGCCGTCAGCCACGCCCAAGCAGCGGGGATCCCCATTGTGGTGGCGCTCAACAAGGTCGACAAACCCGAAGCCGATCCGGATCGGGTCAAGCAAGAGCTCACCGAGCTGGACCTCATCCCCGAAGAGTGGGGCGGCCAAACCGTGGTCGTTCCGGTAAGCGCAGTCCAGGGCGAGAACTTGGACTCGCTACTCGAGATGCTGCTGCTGGTGGCCGAGATTGAGGAGCTGAGCGCCAACCCGCAGCGGCCGGCCAAAGGCACGGTGATCGAAGCCCACCTGGATCGGGCCCGCGGTCCGGTCGCCACGCTGCTGGTGCAAAACGGGACCCTGCGCGTGGGGGATCCCATCGTTGCCGGTTGGGTGTTTGGCAAGGTCCGCGCCCTAACCGACGACCGCGGCGAGCGTGTTGAGGCGGCCTCGCCGTCTTTTGCCGTTGAGGTGCTGGGCCTGGGCGATGTCCCCTCGGCCGGGGACGAGTTCGAGGCCTTCCGCGACGAGCGAGCGGCGCGCGAGACGGCTGAGGAACGCAGCGAGCAGCAACGCGAGCGCCGGCTGCAGCAAGCCATGTCGCGCCGCGTGACGCTCAGCGGCCTCTCGACCCAGGCCCAACAAGGCGAGCTGAAAGAGCTCAACCTCGTCATCAAAACCGACGTCCAAGGGACAGTGGAAGCCATTTTGGGGGCGCTACAGCAGCTTCCGCAGAAGGAAGTGCAAGTCCGCGTCCTGCTGGCTGCCCCGTGCGAGATCAGCGAAGCCGATATCGATCTGGCCGCCGCGAGCGGGGCGATCGTGGTGGGCTTCAACACCTCGCTGGCAAGCGGTGCCCGCAATACTGCCGACCGGGAAGGCGTCGACATCCGCGAGTACGAGGTCATCTACAAGCTCGTCGACGACATTCAGGGCGCCATGGAGGGCTTGCTCGAGCCCGAGGAGGTCGAGCAGCCGCTGGGCGAAGCCGAGGTGCGAGCGGTGTTCCCGGTAGGCCGCGGCACGGTGGCGGGTTGCTACATCCGCTCGGGCCGCGTTGCGCGCAACCGCAACATCCGCGTGCGCCGCGGGGACGCGGTCATCTACGAGGGGAATCTCGATTCGCTCAAGCGCGTCCAAGACGACGTCAAGGAAGTCAGCGCCGGCTACGAGTGCGGCATTGGCGCGCACAAGTTCAACGACTGGCAGGAAGGCGACACCATCGAAGCCTACGAAATGGTGGTGCAGCGCCGAAGCTTGGCGGATAAAAAGCAGTAGGCTAGCCTGCCCGCGCTCGCCCGTGCCGCTCGAGTGCCTGGGCTATCCTGGAAGGCAGGAGCGCGCTCGCCGAGCGCTCGCACTGCAATGGAACGCAGGTAAGGCGCACAAAGTTGGGGGCTAGCGTGGGATGGGCGCGCTAGCAGCCGGGGCTGCCCCATTAGCTATTGCCTGCACGCAACCTCGGCAACCGCTCCGCAACGACGCGATTGAAGGGGGCGCCATGGCGGCCAACACGGCCATTGCCAACGCGATCGAGCGGCTGGACTATCGGGTAACGGTGGGCGATGTCGCCGCGCAAGCGGGGACCGACCTCGATCGCGCTCGGCGCGGGCTGCTCGAGCTGGCCTCAGAGGCCGGCGGCCACTTGCAAGTCGCTGAGTCGGGCGAGATTGCCTACACCTTCCCCCGCAACTTTCGCGCCATCCGACGCAACCAGTCGCTGCGCCTGCAACTGCAAGCGTGGTGGAACCAAGTCTGGGGCGTTCTGTTCTACCTCATTCGCATCTCGTTCGGCATCATGCTGCTGCTGTCCATCCTGCTGATGGTGCTGGCGATCGCAGCCATTGCCATGGGCCTGCGAGGCGGTGGCGACGACGAAGGCGGCGGCGACGGTCCCAGCATGGGGGGTGGGTTGGGCTTTCCCACGCCGCTGTTTTTGATCGGGCCCGATCCGTTCTGGATCTTTGCCCCCGATTGGGAAGAGCGGCGGCACCGCCAGCGCGAGCGCTCGACGCCAGGACGCGGCAGCAGCCGCATGAACTTTCTGGAAGCGGTTTTTTCGTTTTTGTTTGGCGATGGCAATCCCAATGCGGATCTAGAAGCCCGCCGCTGGCGCACCATCGCCGCCGTCATTCGCAACAACGGCGGGACCGCAGTGGCCGAGCAGGTGGCGCCCTATCTGGACGACATTGCTGCCGAAGACCGCGAGGATGAGGATTTCATGCTGCCGGTGCTGGCGCGCTTCAATGGCTACCCGGAGGTTTCGGAGGGCGGCAGCATCGTCTACTGCTTCCCTGACTTGCAGGTGACCGCCACCCAGCGCGATCGCGACCCCGTTCCGGCCTATCTCAAGGAACAGCCCTGGCGCTTTAGCGAAGCCGGGCGCGGCCAGCTTGTGGGGGCCATTGGCCTAGGCGGTCTCAACCTGGTGCTGGCGCTCATGCTGGGCTCGCTGCTGCAGGGCCCAAATGCGGCTGCCATCGCGCAGGCAGGAGGCTTTCTGGCTTTCATTCAGTCGATTTACGGCTTGCTGCTCGCCTACGCGATCAGCTTTTTGGCCGTCCCGCTGGGGCGCTACTACTGGATCCGGTGGCGCAACCGGTCCATCGAAGCCAACAACCAAATGCGCGCCCAGCGCGCCCAAGCGCTCAACCGGCCGGATGCGGCGCTGCGCCAGAAATTGACCTACGCCCGCCAGTTTGCCGACCGGCAGGTTCTGGCCGAGCAGGAGGCGATCTACACCAGCGATCGCGATTTGGCCGAACAAGAGAGCGAGCGCGCCGATCGCATCGACGAGGAGTGGCGGCGCCGGCTGGGCTCGGACTGGGATGCTTAGCTTGGGGCGGGAGTCGGTTGCTGCTGCAGCCGCTCGAGCACCTGCAAGAGCTCGCGCTCGAAGGTGACTTGGGCGCGGTTGGTTTTGCCGCCCACGTAGAGGCGATCGCCATCCTGCAGCGCCCACACCTGGGAGTGGGAAACGTAGCTCATGACCACGCCCACCATCAGCAGGCCAAACCCGGCGTAAACTAGCGGCACGCCCGGATCGGCTTTGATTTGCAACCCCGTACTGCCGATGAGGTCGCGCACGTGCAGGGTCACCCCATCCACCTCGGCCGCCATGCCGGGGCGCACGGCACTGGTGAGTTGACCGTCCGTGTCGTAGACCAGCAGCGTGCCTTGCAGGTCGCGCGCCAGCAGCGAAATGCCAGCACTCAGATCGGGCTCGACCGGGACCCAGGTGCCCCAGAGCTGGCCCTCATCCGCTGACTCCAGCGGCTTCATGGGGAGCTCGAACACCGGACTGTCGTCCAGGCGTAGCTTGACGGCGTGGATGTCCCAATCGGTTTGATAGACGGTCACCCCGTCGTAGCGGAAGGGCTCGTTGACCCGGATGGTTTGGCGCTTTTGCACCTGGCCCTGCGCGTCGACTGCCGAGAGGTCCGAGTAGAACTGCTCGATCTCGCCGCTGCTGCGATAGTCGATCCAAAAGCGGTTGACTTTCAGCGCCCAATCCTGCGGAATTTGACTGCGTGCCAGCGGCCCAGCTTCAATGATGTTGCGCACCTGGGCCGTCTCACCGCTGGGGATCATCTGCTGGGCCGTGAACCCGGCCAAGCCTCCCCAAATCGCGCCAGCCAAGATCAGCAGCATGCTGGCATGCACCACGATGGGGCCGATGCGCCCCATCAATCCCTTGCGGGCGTAGAGGGCATCGCCGTCCCGGTGCACCTGGTAGCGGCGCTGGCGCAGCAGTGGCTCCAGCTCGGTTAGGGACCGGCCGAGCAGCTCGTCGCTGAGCGCCAGCTTGCGAAACTGCTGCGGCTTGCGGTAGAAGCGCCAGCGCCGCGCTGCTTTGAGCGCCGGCAGCTGGCGGGTGAAGGTGCAAGCCGCCAGGCTGGCCCCCAGCAGCACCAGCAGCGCCAAAAACCACCAGGCGCTATAGACGCGATCCAGCCCCAGCAAGGGGATGGCCTCGCCCACTGGGACGTCCAGCCCGGGGAGCTCGCCCGGGTATTGCCGCCGGTAAAACGCTGGCGATCGCCCTTGCTCGATCAGCGTGCCGCTAATGCTGGCTGCCGCAATGGCTAGCAGCAATCCGATGGCTAGGCGCAGGTTGGCGGTGCACCGGACCAGCTCGCGGGCGACGGCGGTCAGCGCTGGCTGCGGTTCAGGGGGAGAGCTCACCATGCCCGTTTGCTAGAGCGCGCCAACCGGAACGCGGGCGAGTAGCGAAAACGCCCCAAACCCAACGAGTAAAGCCCCACTCGCCGGGGCAATCCAGCCCGACCAGCGGCGCAACGCAAGCAACCGCTTGAGCGTGGCGGTAAACGTCCCGGCGACAACCAGCGGCAAGACGTAGCCGGCGGTGTAGGCAAACAGCAAAGCGCCGCCCAAAACCCAGTCTTGAGTGGAGGCCACCCAAGCCAGTAGCGTCGCCAGCACGGGCGTGCTGCAAGGGGAGGCAACCAAGCCAAACGTCAGGCCCAGCGCGTACGCGCGCACACCATGGGGCCAATCTTGCCCGATGGGCACGTTCGCCCCCAATGATGGCAAGCGCAGCGGAACCAACTCGAGCAAGTTTAGCCCCATGAGGATGGCCACCAAGCTCACCAAAACGGGCAAGCCCACGCCAATTTGCCCGTAGACGCGCCCTACGGTGGCAGCCAGTATGCCCAGCGCTGCCAGCGTGCTTGCCAGCCCCAACGCGAACCAGGCCGATTGGACGAGGGCCTGCCGGCGCCCGCTGGCCTCGTACCCGCCAATGTAGCCTACCGTGACGGGCAGCATGGACAGCATGCAGGGCGTCAGGCTCGTGAGCAAGCCGGCACTAAAGATCGCCGCAACGCTCAAGGCATTGAGCTCGGCTAGCTGGGCGGAGACGAGCGCATCGGCAAACTGTTGCAATTGGTACAACCGCAGCTGGAGCGTCTCGAGCATGGCGCGCTTAAAAGCCGGCGTGTGGGCATTCTAGCTTATCGCCTTGGCTCCGCTGGTTGCTGTCGCTGCGCCGCTCCCCTAGGCGGCAGTTGAACCTCGAGCTGTCCTCCGGCAGTCGCAGTCACCTCCCCGCCCAGGCGCTCGATGGCGCGGATGGCGCGCTGGCGCGTGGCCCCATCGGGCGCACGCCGCAAAATGCCCGCCCAGGCGTTGGCGCGCTCGCGATCACCGATGGGGTGGGTGCGCAAAAACCGGGCCGTATCGCGCGCACTGCGGGCGAGCTGGTGCATCTGGGCGCTATCGTGCTGCTGCGCGCAGCGGGCGGCGTTGCGGTAGGAGCGCGCGGCCGCTTGCTGGCCGGGCAGAAACAGCATTTGGTCCGTGCCGCGATAGACCCAGAGATAGCAAGCGCGCGGGGTGCGGCTGGTGTCGATGTGTTGCAGCCTCTGTCCGATGAGCGCGACGCTAGTTTGAGGCTTGCCGGCAAACAGCGAGGTCGCCGGGGATAGATAAAAATACGCCGCCAGGAAGTGGGGGTCGCGCTCGACGATGGCGCGAAAGTACTGCGGGTTGAGGTCGTAGCCGGTGGCAGCGCGGGCACCGCGACTGCCGTGGTACTGCAAAAAGCGCAGGTAGACCCAATCGGCCAGCAGGTTGTCAAAGCCCCAAGCCGGGACCTGGCGCAGCAAGGCCAGCTGCGTCGCAGCCAGGCGCTGGCCCTGCAAGCCGGCGGCCAGCAGCAGGCGAGCCAGGGCGGTGGAACTGCCAGCCATCGTTCCCCACGGCAGCCGGATTGGGAGCAAACCTTGGGACAACACTGCTCTGTTGTTATAGCGTACTGTTAGTAGCCCCGTTAATGGCGAGTGTGCCTATGGCTCAACTCAGGCTTCCCCGTGCCGTGCGCGATTGGTTGGGCGCAGCGCTGCAATCGTTCCCCAGCCGCGTGCGCATCGATTGCTGGGGGGCAGAATCGCTCTGGTTCGGCGGCACCGAAGCCGGTAGTACGGAGTCCCTCACGCTGTACGTTCACCATCCCGGGGTGGTGCGCGCGCTGCTGCTGGGGCGCGATCCGCTCGTTTTGGCCGAGGCCCACTTGCAGGGGTACTTCGATTTCAGCGGTCCGGCCGATGGCCTGGTTGCGCTCGGTCGCTCCCTGGCAGCTAGCGGCTTGCAGCGCCGCCAGAGCCTCCGAGCCTGGCTGCAGGCCCTGACCCTACCGCGATCGCCGATTGCCCTCCACGCCCGCTGGCCCTGGCAGAAGCTGGGCACCCATACCAAGGCCCGTGATCGGGCGGCCATCCAGCACCACTATGACGTGGGCAACGACTTCTATAGCTTGTGGCTGGATCCGCTCCAGGTCTACTCCTGCGCCCACTTCGACTCGCCCCATACCAGCCTGGCCGAAGCGCAGCAGCGCAAGCTCGACCTCAGCTGCCAAAAACTCAAGCTGCAACCGGGCGAGACGCTATTGGACATTGGTTGCGGTTGGGGCGCCCTGCTGCGCTGGGCGGCCGAGCGCTACGGCGTGCGCGGCTACGGCATCACGCTCAGCCAGCAGCAGGTGGACTACAACCAACACCGCATCCGCACTGAGGGGTGGGGCGATCGGGTGCAAGTGGAGCTGCGTGACTATCGGGATCTGCCCCAGGTCCCCACCTTCGACAAGATTGTCTCCGTCGGCATGGTCGAGCACGTCGGCTTCGCGCAGTATCCCGCCTACTTTCGCAGCGCGCTGGCGGTCCTCAAGCCTGGCGGGCTGTTTCTCAATCACGGCATTACGGCAGCCGAGGACTGGAACGGCTCCAGCGTTGGGGAGCGCTTTATCAATCGCTATATTTTCCCCAACGGCGAGCTGGTCAAGCTCTCGCGCATGCTGCTGGCCGCCGAGAACGCCGGTTGGGAAGTGGTGGATGTGGATGGCTGGCGGCCCCACTACGCCAAAACGCTGCGCCACTGGGCCGCCAACTTGGAAGCGGCCGCCGATTGCGCCAGCGCCCTCATTGGCGAGCGCCGCGTCAAGCTCTGGCAGCTGTACCTGCTGGGCTCGGCAATGGGCTTTGAGGCCAATCAGATGGGGATCTACCAGACCCTGCTGCGGCGCAAGGGCGATACCAACTGGAACCTGCCGCTGGCCCGCTCAGGTTGGCTTTGCTGATGGGGGATGCCCCCTGCCAGCAGTTTAGTAATGGTGCTGCCCGTGGCCGTGGTAGTGGGGGGCAGGGGTAGTTGCCAGCTGTGGCGACGCCGCCGTTCCTTCAGAGAGCAGCCCCTCAATCTGCTCGCTGGCCCAATCGGCTGCCATCTGCAAAAACTCGGGGTGGTCGTTGACGCAGGGCATGCGCTCGAAGGCAACCGCCGGATGCTTTTGCCGGACGCGGCCGATGATGTGATCCACATCCAGGATGGTTTCGTGGTTCTCGGTGGCAAAGCCAATGGGCATCATTACCACCGCCGAAGCCCCCAGCTTGATGACGTTTTCGGCTGCCAGCTCGGCATTGGGTTGGGTCCACTCGATCAGCGGCGTGTCGTGGTTGAGCCACCCCACCGAAACCAGCGGATACTTGTTGATGAGCCGCTCGCGGACGCGCTCGTAGAGGGCCTCGCTCTCGGTAATGCCCGAGGTATACCCTTTGGCCTTGTGCGGGCAGCCGTGGTTGAGCAGGATGATGCCGATGCGCGAGGGCAAGTAATGGGGGACCAGATCGCGCTCGACCTTGTCCTCGACCAGGCGAGCCAGCAAGTCGATGTAGTCGGAGCGATCAAAAAAGGAGGGAATGTAGCGCGTGCCGCTCAGCCAGCGATCGCGACCGCCGTTGGTGAGGTGGGCGAGGGCTTTGTTGACCTGCTCGACGGCAATGCCACTGGTAAAGATGGAGTCCACCACCAGCAGCGGATAGATCAGCAACTTGTCAAAGCCCTGCTCTTTAATATTGGCAATGACTTGGTCCGGCAGGTAGGGCGCGCAGAAGTTAAAAGCCTTAAACACTTCCACGCGATCGCCCCAGACAGCTTGCAGGTTCTGCTCGATGCCAGCACGCTGCCGTTCGAAAATCTCGTTGTGCGGCGAGATGAAATTGTCGTGCTGGTGCCCCCACTCGCGGAAATCCAGCCAAGCTAGCAGCCGCGCAAAGGGTGGATAGAGCCAGGTGGGAATGGGGGCAAACTTACCCGTTAGCAGGTGCAGGGCTTGTTCGTTGTAGTTGGCGAAGTCCTCGTAGCTCTCGACCTCGCCGTATCCCATGAGCAAAACTGCAACGCGCTCGTTGCCGGTGTTAGTGGGGGTGGGGTTGGATTGGGGTTCAGTGGCGACCACAGCTAAGCTCCTTGGGGCAGTATTGCTAACAGGCAGGCAGAGATGGCGTTACTGCTATAGCTTAACATCCCCTCCTGGGGGATAGCGGCAGTGCCACCATCCCGCCACTGGCGGGGGCAGCAGCGCTCCGAGCGGCGCTCGGGGCCAAGCACTGATGGCTGTTTTGGTCTGTCCCGGCATCCATCCCCCGGCGCTGACAGCCGGTTTTCTGCGCGCCCTGGCGGCATCGCACGCCCAGCATTGGTACGTCCTGCCGGCGGCGCATCCGCCCTATGCCCCCCAACTGGTACTGGCGGACCTGCGGCAGCAACTGGGCCAGCCGCCGGAGCGAGCGCCCGCTGTGCTGTTCGTGGGTTTTAGCGCTGGCGTCGTTGGTGCCCTAGGGGGCGCGCGGGCGTGGCAGCGCCAGGGCGGGCGCGTCAGCGCCGCCATCGCGATCGACGGCTGGGGCGTCCCGCTGGGGAGCTCGTTCCCAGAGCACCGCCTCAGCCACGATCACCTCACCCACTGCAGTTCGGCGCTGTTGGGCGCTGGCCGGGACGGGTTCTATAGCGATCCGCCCGTTGCCCATCGGGCGCTCTGGGGGCAGCCGCAGCGCGCTTGGGGGTGGTGGCTGCTGCGACCGGGCTGCCGCGTGCGCTGCACGGCAGCGGAATTCTTGCAGCTGCTGCTCGCGCGCTACGGCGAGCGGTAAGCGTGTCGAGCCCATCGCGCGGTGTCCTTATAATGCTAGGCTGGGGCTACCCAGACAGCGGCGATCGCGATCAGACTGCTCGCGCGCATGGAGCGGATTCCCGGCTCCCTCCGGGCGCTCGCTTGTGCTGCGCAACAATCTGGCAGGCATTTGGAATAGGGGGTGGGGGCTGTTATGGTTTCGGTTCGCCTCTCGCAACGAACGCAGCCCGCCCGGGATACGGAAGCGCTAGCAACGCCCGAGCGGCAAACGGGGGCTTTTGCGCTCATCGATAGCCTCAAGCGCCACGGCGTCACCCACATCTTTGGCTATCCCGGTGGGGCGGTCCTGCCCGTGTACGACGAGCTCTACCGCGGCGACCTCAAGCACATTCTGGTCCGGCACGAGCAGGGGGCCGCCCACGCAGCCGACGGCTACGCGCGCGCCACGGGCCAAGTCGGCGTTTGCCTAGCCACCTCAGGGCCGGGGGCCACCAACCTGGTTACCGGCATTGCCACCGCGCACATGGACTCCATTCCGCTGGTGGCCATTACCGGCCAGGTGGCGCGCCCGGCTATCGGGACCGATGCGTTTCAAGAAACCGATACCTTTGGCATCACGCTGCCGCTGGTCAAACACTCCTACTTAGTCCGCCGGGCCGATGAGATCCCGCAAACCATTGCGGATGCCTTCCACATTGCCAACACCGGCCGACCGGGACCGGTCCTGATCGACATTCCCAAGGATGTTGGGGCCGAGACGTGCGATTACGTCCCCGTCCCGCCCGGTCAGGTGCGGATTCGGGGGTTCGCACCCACCGCGAGCGGTAGCCCGCGCCCAATCGAGCGGGCGCTGCAGGCCATCGATGCGGCCGAGCGTCCCCTGCTCTATGTGGGCGGCGGTGCCATCGCCTCAGGCGCCCACGCCGAAGTCAGCGAGCTAGCCCAGCGCTTCCAAATTCCGGTCACCACCACCCTGATGGGGTTGGGGGCCTTCGACGAGCGCGACCCCCTATCGGTGGGCATGCTGGGCATGCACGGCACGGCCTACGCCAATTACGCCGTCAGCGAGTGCGACTTGCTCGTTGCCGTGGGCGCGCGCTTTGACGATCGCGTCACGGGCAAGCTGGATGCGTTTGCCTCGCGCGCTCGGGTGGTGCACATCGACATCGATCCGGCCGAGGTAGGCAAAAACCGTGCTCCCGAGTTCCCCATTGTCGGGGACGTGCGCCAGGTGCTGCAGCAGCTGTTGCAGCAAGCGCAAGCCCAGTCGCTGCCCAGTGATGCCGAGCGGACCCAAGCCTGGCGGCACCGCATCGAGCGCTGGCGCCGGCAGTACCCGTTAATCGTGCCGCGCCCGGAAGGCGGGCTGTCGCCGCAGGAGGTTATTGTCGAGCTGGGCCGCCAGGCCCCGGATGCCTACTACACCACCGATGTGGGGCAGCACCAGATGTGGGCGGCCCAATTCATCAACGTGGGGCCGCGCCGCTGGATCTCCAGCGCCGGCCTGGGTACCATGGGCTACGGCGTGCCGGCAGCCATGGGCGCCCAAGTGGCCTGGCCTGAGGACGGGGTCATCTGCATCAGTGGCGATGCCAGCTTTCAGATGAACGTGCAAGAGCTGGCCACGCTGGCGCAGTACGGCATTAACGTCAAAACCGTCATTATCAACAACGGCTGGCAGGGCATGGTCCGCCAGTGGCAGCAGGCCTTTTTTGACGAGCGCTACTCCGCCTCCAACATGCAGGCGGGCATGCCCGATTTTGTCAAGCTCTGCGAGGCGTTCGGCATCCGAGGGAGCGTCGTGCGCGATCGCGCGGATCTGGAGGCCGCGGTGGCCGAGTTGTTCGCGCATGAGGGACCGGCCGTGCTCGATGCCCAGGTTACCGAAGACGAAAACTGCTACCCCATGGTGCCGCCGGGCAAAAGCAACGCCCAGATGGTGGGCGTCCCCGAGCCAGCCAGCCCTGAAGCCACTGCCGAGCCGGTTGACTGCAGCAACTGCGGCACCCCTAACCCGGCGAGCCACAAGTTCTGCCCCGAGTGCGGCGCCAAGATCTAGGACCGAGCTTGCCAGCTCCCTAAGGCGATTGCCCCCCCCATTTAGGGGACGATCCAGCGACTGTCGGTTCCCGCTTGGCTGTACCGGAACCAGGCCCTGTAGTGCTGCTGCGGGTGCAAGTGCAGCACGTCGAGCGCGCTGGCGCGGGTGCGGATGGCGGCAAAGTGGGAGCGCCCGTCGCTGACATCGCCCGGCACGAGACCGGACTGGGGTGTCTCGAGCGTTGTCCCCGGCGGCGTTGGCTTGCAATACACCTGCAGGCTGCGCGCGGGACTGCGCTGCCACAGCCACTCGGCCCAGGCATCGTCCCAGTGCAGCGTGGCTTCGCCCTGCAGGCGTAGCTGCAAGCGGGACTCGGGATCCCAGAAGTGCCACGCCACCTGCGGCTGGGTTTGGAGGTCGCGCACTTTTTGGCTGCGGCGATCAGCGTGAAACCACAGTACCCGCTCGGCGAGGGCCACTTCACGCAGCACGATCGTCCGCAAGTGCGGCCCCTGGGGGCCGAGCGTGCCCAGGGTGGGCGTGCGGTAGGGGTGCTGCGCCTCGCTGGCACCGCCCGCGATCGCGGCCCAAACTGCTTGATGCAGTGCCTCCAGCTCGGTATAGCGCTCCATGGGCAGCTATCGGAAGCAGCGTAGGACAATGGGAGCCACGACCCGCCCAGCAGCCATGACCGAACGAGCGCATCCAAGCTATCGCAGCGAGCGGGATTCCATGGGCGAGCGCTCGGTTCCCGAGCATGCGTACTATGGCATCCAAACGCTGCGCGCCCGCGATAACTTTCCCATCAGCGGCATTGGCCCCCCGGCGACGTACGTCGAGGCCTGCGTGCTGGTCAAAAAGGCCGCCGCCCGTACCAATCGCGAGTTGGGCTGCATCCCAAGCGACATTGGTACTGCCATCGAGCGAGCGGCCGACGAGGTGCTGGCCGGCCAGCTGCGGGACCAGTTTGTCGTTGATGTTTACCAGGCCGGGGCCGGCACTTCGCACCACATGAACGTCAACGAGGTACTAGCCAACCGCGCCCTGGAGCTGCTAGGTGATCGCAAAGGCCACTACGCGCGCCTCAGCCCCAACGACCACGTCAACTACGGCCAATCCACCAACGATGTCATCCCCACTGCCATCCGCATCGGCGCGCTGCTAGCGCTCGAGCGTACCCTCGATCCGGCCCTGGCAGCCGCGATCGCCACGCTGGAGCGCAAGGCCCAGGAGTTCCAGACCGTGGTCCGCGCCGGCCGGACGCACCTGCAAGATGCCGTTCCGGTGCGCCTGGGCGAGACGTTTCGCGCTTGGGCGCAGACCGCGAGCGAGCACCGGGCGCGCCTCCAGGGTGCGGCCACCGAGCTGCAGTCGCTGGGCCTTGGCGGCAGCGCGACCGGAACCGGGCTCAACACCCATCCCCAATACCGCGAGCGCGTGGTCGCCTGCCTGGCCGAGCTCACCGGATGGCCGCTGCAAGTTGCCCCCCACCCCATGGCCGCCATGCAGAGCATGGCCCCCTTCACGCACGCCTCGGGGGCCCTGCGCAACCTGGCACAGGAGACACTCAAAATCTCGCACGACCTGCGGCTAATGGATTCGGGCCCCAACACCGGGTTGCGCGAGATCCGGCTGCCGCCGGTGCAGCCGGGCTCCTCGATCATGCCCGGCAAGTACAACCCCGTCATGGCCGAGATGGCTGCCATGGTGGGGTTTCAGGTCATGGGGTATGACAGCGCCATCGCCCAAGCGGCGCAAGCGGGCCAGCTCGAGCTCAACGTCATGATGCCGCTGATCGCTTACAACCTCATTCACAGCATTGAACTCATGGGCAACACCCTGAGCGCGCTGGAGGCGCGCTGCCTGCAGGGCATTGAGGCCAACCCCGAGCGCTGCCGGGCCTACGCCGAGGCCAGCATTGCCTTGGTGACGGCGCTCAACCCGCACATTGGCTATCTCAATGCCGCCGAGGTTGCCCGGCAAGCCCTGCAAACGGGCCGCTCCATCCGCGAGATCGTGCTGGAGCAGGGCCTGATGTCGCCCGAAGCCCTAGCCCGGGCGCTGGACCTCGAAACCATGAGCTGCCTGCCGGATGCGGCCCCTCCGGAGTAAGGGAAACGCTCGCGCCGGTTAGCGGAGTTTGGCCGGATCGAGCTGCTTGGGCTCGCTCGAGGCCGCATTGCTTGGCTCGAGCGCATCGAGCTGGCTGCCCGTACCGCCATCCGAAGGCGCCAGGAAGGGACGCAGGTCGATGCCATCGGCGCTGCCAGCGGAGTTAGTGTCGGCCCCCAGTAGGGACCCCATCTGCTCCAGCCAATCCGAACCGCGGTTGCCCGTTGGGGCAAAGGTAGCCACGCCTTGCGTGGTTTGCCCTCGGTCAGCCGTTAGCAGGGTCTCAAAGACGCGATCGCGCACGACGCGCGGATTTTTCTCCGGCGGCACCGTCAGCACGATGCGGCAGCGCGGCACCTCGCGCGAGGTGGCACAGACAATGTCGTGACCGTTTTGGGTCCCCGTGCGCAGCTCTTGCATGCCATCGGCCCGATAGGATTCCAGGCGTTGGGCGATGGTGTTGCAACGCCGCTCGGGCGTCCAGCCGCCGCCCATTCGCCGGGGAATGGCCCAGGGATAGCCTTGGCCATCTTGATTTTTGGGGTGATACATCACCGTGTACTGCCCGTTGGGGGACTTGCAGCTAAAGCGCACTGCCTCGCTCGCCGTGGCGCTCGGCTCGTCCGTCGAAGGATCGCCTGATGCCTGCGGTTTGGCTCGATTGGGGCGCGACGAGCCCTCCGATTCCACGGGGGCCGCACTGGCATGCCCGATTGGGGCAAGGAACGCCCCACTCAGACCGGCAGCCAGCAAAAGCGGCAAGGAGCGTGCCATAAGGCTTACCTACTGGGATCGACAGCGCAGTCAAGCTATCTCGACGGCCGCCGCCTCGCTCGAGTTCCGCAGCAGCGCCACCGGGCCTAGGCGCTTGGGGGGCCAAAAGCGAAAGACGGCGCGGCCGATGGCATTCTCTACCGGCAAAAAGCCCCAAACGTGGGAATCGTTGCTGTTATCGCGGTTGTCGCCCATGACAAAGAGCTTGCCTGGCGGAACCCGAACGGGCCCGAGTTCGTAACTGGGCTCGTCGGCGGCGTAGCCTTCCGCCAGCGGCTGACCGTCGATCCAAACGCGGCCGTCGCGCACGGCCACCACCTGACCGGGTTCGCCCACCACGCGCTTGATGAAGGCTTGGTGCTGCGCGTAGCCCTGAGCCTGTAGGGGCTGGGGCAGTTCGAA
This sequence comes from Cyanobacteria bacterium QS_8_64_29, assembly GCA_003022125.1. NCBI lineage: Bacteria > Bacillati > Cyanobacteriota > Cyanobacteria bacterium QS_8_64_29. The sequence continues at coordinate 33,041 of PXQH01000007.1, forward strand.
CACCAGGATGTCGCCTTGCTGGGGCGGGTGGAGATAATAGGAGACCTTCTCCACCACCAGGCGGTCCTGGGCTTCGAGCGTGGGGGCCATGGAGTCGGAGGGGATGTAGCGCGGCTCGGCAATGAAGGTACGGATGGCCAACGCCAGCAGCAGCGCGATCGCCACTAGCTGCAAGGTCTCGCGCACTTGCCAGCGACTGGAGGCGTGCTGGGCGCTCGGGGAGGGACCGGAGCCTTGGGTCGCCATAGCAACAAGTAGGTCGCAACCGTGGGGACCACCCTCCCCATTGAACCGCACGGGCGCCCCCACTGGCTGAGATTAAGGCCATGCAATCGCGCGCGCGCAGCGCCCCACCACTCCGATAGATTGGGGGACGGTAGTGCTTGGGGGACAAGATAGCGTGGAGACTTTTGCCGCGATCGCCTACGGCCTCGTTGCGCTGGTTGGGGGCATCATTGGTTACCTGCAAGCCCGCAGCCAGCAGTCGCTAATCTCGGGCACCGTCAGCGGCATCCTGCTGCTGGTGGCCGGCATTGCCAACGCCCTCGACCAAGAGTGGGGCACGCCGCTCGCCACCGTCGTGACGGCCGTGCTGATCGTCGTGTTCGTCTTGCGGTTTCAAAAGACCCGCAAGTTCATGCCCGCCGGCCTGATGGTGATTTTGGGCGTGCTGGCGCTGCTGGCGCTCGTAGTTTAGCGCTTCAATCCAGAGCCGCTGCAATCTGCTGTACGGTTGCTTCCGGGGAGCGCGGCTGCCACCTCAGCTGCTGGCGAGCCTTGCTGGCATCAACGCGCACACAGCGATCATAGATGTAGTGCACGCGCTCGCGGCTGAGCGGGGGTTGCCAACCCAGCGCCCGGCCGAGCGGGTCGAGCAGGTTGCCGGCCAGGCGCACCAGGGGCTCGGGCATCTCGCGGGGTGGGGCAATCCCCCACTGCTTCCCTAGCAGCTCGAACATCTGCCGGGGGGTGAGCTCGCCGGCCGAGAGGATGTAGCGCTCGCCGGGGGTGCCCCGCTCGGCAGCCAGCAACATGGCAGCGGCCAGATCCGCAACGTGCACGATGCCCGTCGGGCGGTCCCCGCCAGCCCAAACTCGGAGCTTGCCCTGCCGGAACTGCTGCACGATGGGGCCAAAGTGCGGATCGCCGGGACCTAGGATTCCAGCAGGCAGCACGCTGACCGCAGGCAAGCCGTCCGCGGCGAAGGCATCCACCTGCTGCTGCGCGCGGTACTTGGTGCGATCGTAGGCTGAGCTGAAGCCAGCTTGGGTGCGCTGAAACGTTTCGTCGGCGATGCGGCCGCCAGTATCCCCCAGAACGCCGATCGTGCTGCAGTACACCACTTTGGGGACGCCAGTGGCGCGAGCGGCCGCAAGCACTTGCTGGGTGCCGGTGACGTTGGTGCGGGTCATGGCCGCTTCATCGGCCAGGCCCAGCTCGACATAGGCGGCTAGGTGAAAGACCGCGTCTGCGCCCTGCATGGCGGCTTCCAGGGTTTGGCGGTCGGTGATGTCGCCGCGCACCAGCTCGGACTGGCAGTCGGCCAGGCGATCGAGGTTGCTGCTCGGGCGAACCAAGCCCACTGCTTGGTGGCCGTTGCGCTCGAGCGCGCGGACGAGGTGGGCACCGCTAAACCCGCTTGCGCCGGTCACCAGCGCCCTCATAGCGCTTTCTCGTACATGCGGTAGGTCTTATAGATGCGAGCGCCCGCCGCTTCGATGGGGCGGCGCGAGGCGTAATTATCTTCAAACACCCAAGACCCTTCCACTTGCCGGTAGCGCTTGCCGGGCTGCTTGCAGCCCTGGAAGCAGCAATACCCCAGCGCCAGCGGCACCATCTGCCGGCGGTACTCGGGCAGAGCCCCAATTGCCAGCACGCGGGCCCGGTCGATCTGGCGGCGGTACCAGAGAAACTTGAGCTTGCCCCACCAGTTCAACTTGCCATTGACATGGCGCAGCGCAATGTTGTAGTCGGGCAGGGCAATGGTCAGTCCCACCATACGTTCGCCGTCTTCGGCGACGTAGAAAATGTCGGGATCCACTAGCGATTGCAGTGATCGCGCCTGCGCCAAAAACTCCTGCTCGGTCTGGGGCGTGGCGCTCCAGTTGGCGCTAAACGCGCGGCTGTAGAGCGCGTACAAGCTGTGCGCGTCCTGCTCGAACGCTTGGCCCTGGGTGCGAATGGGGCGCAGCGTCAGCCCCGAGCGCACGGCCACACGGTAGGCCCGCTCGAACTTGGACGGTAGCGATTGCGCCAGCGAAAAGTCGTAGGCGTAGGCATCTTTGGCCTTGTGCCACCCGAGTTGCTCCACCAGCTCGGGGTAGTAGGGCGGGTTATAGGGCATCATGAGCCGCGGCGGCGAATCGAACCCCGAGATCTGGAAAAAGCAGTTGTTGTGCGTGGCCAGATCGATGGGGCCGCGGGCCAGCCCCATCCCCTGCTGGCGCAGCCACTGGCAGGCCGCTTCGAGCAGCGCTTGCGCAGCTCCCGCATCGCGCTCGCACTCGAAAAAGCCGAACAGCCCGACATTGCGCCCTTCCCGCTCGATCAGGCGCCGATTGATAATGGCCGCGATCCGCCCGCGCGGCGTGCCATCGGCGCCGCGGGCCAAAAAGCGCTGCAGGGTACCGTAGCTAAAAAACGGGTTGTCGGGGGCGAACTGCTGCGCCACTTCGCTGCGCAGCGGCGGCACCCAATTGGGGTCGCCGGCATAGATCCGCCAGGGCAGATCGATAAACGCCTGACGGTCGGGCTCGCTCGCGACCGGCCGAACGGCAACCTGGCGCTCGGTGCTTGCCATCTTGCCTGCCTTGCCCTGGGCGAGTTGGCTACTGCGCGCACGCGCTGGCAGCGGTGGGGCTTAGGCGATCGCGGGTCTCCACCATAGCCGCCACCAGCCGATCCAGCTGCTCCTGGGTGTGCAAGGCATTGGCGGTGATGCGAATGCGGGGCTTGGCAATGTACCAGATGGGCGAGACCCATACGCCGTGGACCTCCAGCATGTGCCGCCCGAACTGTTTGGGATCGATGTTCAAGGGCAAAATCACCGGGATGACGTTGGTCTCGCCCAGCACGTAAAAACCTGCTTCGCGCAGGCGCTCGCGCAGGTAGCGCGCGTTGGCTTGCAGGCGCTTGACGCGCTCGGGGGCCTGGCGCAGCTGGCGGATGCTCTCCAGGGCAGCCGCAGCCGCCGGCGGCGGTAGCGATACCGTCCCAATAGAGGTGGGCGAGACATCCAACAGCGGCTTGAGCTCAGCCACGTGGGAGCTGATGGCGGCGCCGGCTGAGGCCCCGAACTTGGAGAAGGTGGTCAGCCTCAGCGGGACAATGCCGCGCGCGATCGCATCCTGCGGGGTGAGTCCAAAGTGCTCGTAGATGCCGCCGCCACTGGGGCCGATAGCCCCGCTGGCGTGCGCTTCATCCATTAGCAGGACGCTGCCGTCGTAGGGCGCCATTGCCTCCAAGATTTCGGGGAGCGGGGCAATGTCGCCATCCATGGAAAACACCGCATCCGAGATCACCAAAATGCGATCGCCGGGCCGGGCGTAGCGCCTGAGCTTGCGCGCCAAATCGTCGGCATCGCAGTGGCGGTAGCTTTTGGTCCGCACGGGGGGATTGTGGTTGAAGGCCTTGCCCGAACGGTTGCTGGCATTGGCAACCGCCGAGATCAGGCAACCGTGGTTGAGAATGTCGGAGAGAATGAGCGTCTCGCGCGTATGCTCGAACCCAGGCACCTTGATGGCCAGGTGGCAGAAGGCATCGATCAGCGCTTGCGAGGCCATCCAGGCATTGAGAAACAGCTGCGTGTAGCCCAGTTGCTTGAAGGCCGAAATCTCGCCCTCGAGCTCGCGGTGCAGCTCGATGCGACCGCTGAGGGCGGAACAAGCGCTGTTGGAGGGCCCGTAGTGCTCGATCGCCGCGATCGCTGCCTGCTTGATGGCCGGATGCTGGACGAAGCCCAGGACGTCGTTGGTGCAAAACGTCAGTACCGTCTGGCGCTTCCCAGTCGCTGCCACCTCAATATCGACGAAATTGCCCTCCTTGGTATGGCAGACGTATTCGTCGGGATTGAGGTCTTGCTCGTACCAGCGCCGAACGTACTCTTTGACGGTGTCCACGGGTTTCTCCTGATTCCCAGCTCGAATTGCCGCTTGCGGACTCAGCCGGTGGCTCCCAGCCAGCCAGGCTAGCTTGCAATTGCAACAGGTTGCGTCTTGCGTCATTATTTTAGAGCCGCGCGGGCGATGCGTCGCCACGCCGTATTGCAAATTCAGCCTCAGCTAAGCAGCGGCAGCGAGCTAAACTGAGCCCCGGTAAGGTCCGCATGGGGCCCGAATGACCCAACCACAACCATGCCGGAGGCCAATCCCCCCGCACGCGAGCCGCTGCTCGAGCATCCGGGACGCTTGATCGACTGCATCGAGCGGCAAACCCAGCTAGCCCGCCAGCGAGGCGCCCTCCATTCGGTCCCCACCGAGTTCGAAACCATCGAGCAAGGCGGCATCCCCTTTACCGTGCGGGTGCTGGCCCACTTGGCGCAAAAAGATCGCGCCCGGCAGTCAAGCCAACGCGCTGCCGGGACGGCGCGATCGCGCGATCCGTTCCTGCCCTACGAGCGGGATCTGTTTGTCGCTGACATTTCGGCAACCCACGCGTGCTTGCTCAACAAGTACAACGTTATGGAGCGCCACCTGCTGTTGGTGACGCGCGCGTTTGAGTCCCAGCAAAATTGGCTGACTGCCTCGGATTTTGAGGCCCTAGGCGCGTGCCTAGCCGAGGTGGATGGCTTGGGCTTTTACAACGCAGGCGAGGCGGCCGGCGCGAGCCAGCCCCACAAGCACTTGCAGCTGGTCCCACTGCCGCTGGCACCGCAAGGGCCGCCCGTCCCTATCGAGCCGGCCATTGAAGCGGCCCCATCGGCCAATGGGGCCGTTAGGCTGCCGCATCTGCCCTTTCCCCATGCCTTCATGCGGCTCGATCCCAGCTGGACGCAGGCCCCCACGGCCAGTAGCGCCAGCGTGCTCGAGCGCTACCAGCGCTTGATGCGCGCGCTGGGGTTCTCGCCCCAGGCAGGGCTGCCCTCGCCGCCGTACAACCTGCTGGCCGCGCGGGACTGGATGCTGGCCGTACCGCGCTGCCAGGGGAGTGTCGCCGGGATTGAGATCAATGCATTGGGCTTTGCTGGTGCCCTGTTGGTGCGCGATCACCAGCAACTAGAGCGCCTGCAAGCACGCGGGCCGCTGGCCGTGCTGCAAGCAACAGCCGGTACTACCCGCGGCTCGCCTGCCTGAGGGCGCGCGAGCGCGTCCTGTCGGTGCTGGCATGCTTGCAAGGTGAGGGCTCAATCGAGGGATCGCGATCGTCTTCTCGGATCTGTTCCTGCACGAGCTGTCGCTATCGCTCAACCACGACAAGTTCGCCCAGCTCCTGGCACACGAAGACAACCTGCCGATCATCCGGGATTTGGATGGCGTTTGCATGGGATTGGTTGCCGATCCGCTCGAGCGGCCCCATCGATCCCGACTACATCCGAGGACGCGCCCCTTCGACGGTCGCTTCTACATCCTGACCGGCAACGAGCGCGAAGGCGCTCCCCCCGAGCGCCAGGTCACCGAAGGGCCCGGCGTCCGCGCGACACCGAAGATCCGCTTACGCTCAACGTGGTGTTTCTGGAAGGCCACGCCGAGTACAATGCCTTGTTCCAGCGAGTGGCCCGAGAGCGCCAAGCCCGACAACAAGGCTGATGGCGGCCGCCTCCCATCCGGTGCGCGGCCTGGCCGTGATCGAGCGAAGCCGTCGCGCTGGGTTGACGTGCTAGCAGCCGCTGGCTAGCATAATTAGCACGTGGTCACTGGGGAGTGATCGAACATGGAAAGCCCTGGGGCGTCGAAACAAGGCCAGACCCCCAGGGCTTTTTCCATTATTGCTCTGGGTTACCCCCTGGCTAGTGCGCCCAAGCCAGCGCTAGTTGGGCAGCCCTAGATAGTGGCGCAGGTAGGGCGAGAAGACCTCGTAAATTAGCGTTAGCGGCTGTCCCTGGTGCCAAAACAGATAATGGCGCCCCCAGAAGGGGCCCTGCTCGCGCCAAGCAGCTTCCAGCGCGCTCGCTTGCCCGTAGCAGATGCCGCGAATGTCGCGGAATAGCTCGGCCTGCCAGCGCGAGAGATTGTCCCAGACCGGAAGGGACCAGTTGGCGAGGTAGGCATCTGCTTGCGCGGTGTGCCACCAAGACACGGCGTAAGCCAGCTGCGTTCCGGAAGCCGTTCGCAGCCAGACCTGCCGACGCAGCTTGGGTCCCGGCAGTAGCTGGATGGCCTCGGGAGCCCCATCCCAGGCCTCGCCAATGGGCGACATGTCGGTAACATCGACGGCAATGGCCTCGCGGGTCAGCAGCCGCAAGTGCCGGGTGGGCGATCCGTCACCCAACAGCATGAGCTGCCAGGCAGGCGCCAGTTGCTCGTGCGGTAGCCCCTGCCGCACCGTTTCGGGACCGCCCTCCCACAGCGGCGTTAGGGCGTACCACGATTTTGACAGCGTCGGTGGGTCTGAGCGAGTCACCGGATGGATTGGGTAGGGGCGCTCGAGCGAGCGCGTGCGGCCGCTGTTACTTTACAGAGCTTAATCGGCTCTATCGTAACGCCTTCTGGGATGGCAGCTGCCCTAGAGTAGGCTGAGAGCGACCCCGGCCCCAACGCTGCTCATGCCTGCGCCGCTCAACCAACAAATCCAACAGTTCTACGATACGGCTACCCCCCTGTGGGAGCGCATCTGGGGCGAGCACATGCACCACGGCTACTACGGCCGCAACGGCCGGCGCCAGCTCCCCCACCGGCAAGCCCAAATCGCCACCATCGAGGAACTGCTGGCGTGGGCCGCCGTCACCCCCCAGCGCGAGCCGCCGCAGGCCATTCTGGATGTGGGCTGCGGCGTTGGGGGCGCCACACTCGAGCTCGCGCGGCGTTTTGAGGCTAGCGCCACCGGCATCACGCTCTCGCCAGTGCAGGCGCAGCGAGCCCAGCAGCGGGCGCAAGCCGCCGGCCTGTCCCAGCGCGCTCGCTTCCGCGTTGCCGACGCCCTGCAACTGCCATTTGCCGACTGCCAGTTCGATCTGGTGTGGTCGCTCGAGAGCGGCGAGCACATGCCCGACAAAACGCAGTTCCTGCGCGAGTGCTACCGAGTGCTGCGACCGGGAGGCCGTTTGGTTATGGCGGTGTGGTGCCGCCGCCCCACCGATTCGCTGGCCGGCGAGCTAACCCAGCAGGAGCGCGATCGCCTGGCCGCCATTTACCGGGTTTACTGCTTGCCCCCACTGATTTCGCTGCCGGCATACGAAGCGATCGCCCGCGAGTGCGGCTTTCGCGAGCTGCGCTCGGACGAGCGGTCCCGCGCGGTAGCACCCTTCTGGGAGGCGGTCATCGCCTCGGCGCTAACCCCAGCGGCCCTGGCGGGCTTGCTGCAGAGCGGACGCTCGACGGTGCAGGCAGCGCTGGCCATGGGCCTGATGCGGCAAGCCTACGCGCGCGGGACGCTGCGGTTCGGCTTGCTCTGCGCGCGCCGATAGGAAACAATGGCTTGGCATGGCGCACGGAAACGGCCAGTGGGTTGGGGTTGCCGGCCTCCGCAGCCTGTGGAAGTTTTGGCGCCCCCATACGTTCATCGGGACCACGCTCAGCGTCCTCTCGCTTTACGCGCTGGTGCTGGCAACCGCCGATCGCGCCCCAACGCTGGCGAGTGCCGGCCAGCTGTTGGGGACTTGGCTGGCTTGCGCTGGCGGCAACCTCTACATTGTCGGCCTCAACCAGATCCAGGATCTGGCCATCGACCGGGTCAACAAGCCCCACCTGCCCGTGGCAGCGGGCGAGATCTCGCGCCAGCAAGCGCAGGCAATCGTGGCGGTTGCAGCCGGTTTGGCGCTGGCCCTGGCCGGATGGCTGGGGCCTTGGTTGCTGGCGACTGTGGGCGGCAGTCTGGCCATCGGCACGGCGTACTCGCTGCCGCCGGTGCGCCTGAAGCGCTTTCCCTTCTGGGCGGCGGTCAGTATCCTGTCGGTGCGCGGCGCGATCGTCAATGTGGGGCTATTTCTGCACTTTGGCCGCACTGTTGCGGGCAGTGCCGCCCTGCCGCCTGCGGCGATCGCGCTGGCGCTGTTCGTGGTGGTGTTTTCGGTGGCGATCGCGCTGTTCAAAGACGTGCCCGATACGGAAGGCGACCGGCGCTACGGCATTGCCACCTTTACGCTGCTGCTGGGCAAGCGTGCGATCTTCAACAGCGCCCGCGCCACCATTGCGGCGTGCTATCTGGGGATCGCGCTGGCTGGATTGAGCGGCCTGCCGGGCGCCAATGTCCCGCTGCTGGTGGGCACGCACCTGGGGTTGTTGGGACTACTCTGGGCGCGCAGCCAGCGCGTTAACCTGCAAGACAACCGTGCCATTGCGCGCTTCTATCAGTTCATCTGGCGGCTGTTTTTTTTAGAATACGCTGTTTTTCCCGCCGCTTTTATCTGAGGCCCATGGCTCATGCCCCGCTTGCTGCATACCAGTAGCGGCATGCCCCTCGCGCTCGAGGGCTCGCCCGCCTTCGATTGGCTGGCCGCCGGGGTCGTCGCGCTGCTGCTAACGCTGGCGATCGGGTTGCTGGCGCGCTCGGTGGCGACAGCCAGCCTGTTCAACCGCGCCCTAGCACGCTATCGCCAGGGAGACTACGAGCACGCCATTCCGCTGCTAGAGCAAACGATCGCGCGGCAGCGCAGCAACGATATGGCCCGCCTGCTGCTGGGGGATGCGCTCATTCAGCAAAACCGCCTTGAGGAGGCTGTTGAGGTGCTGCGCCAGTCGGTTGCGCGCTCGCCCCAAAACGTCGATGCCCACCTGAGCCTGGGCAAAGCCAAGCTGCAGCAGGGCAATCCCGACAGCGCCATCGCCGAATTTCAGCAAGCAGCCAGCATCAAGCCCAGCCGCTACCCCGAAGCGCACCGCGTTCTGGGCCTGGCACTGCAGCAGCAAGGTGAGGCCGAGCGCGCCCGCGAGGCGCTCGAGCGGGCGCGGGCCATTTACGCTGCCAACGGCGTTGAGGCCATGGTGGCGGCCGTGGACCGAGAGTTGCAGCAGCTGGCGGAGCCTCCCTCCCCTGCAGCCGAGGACGCAGAACCGAGCGAGCAGCACTCATGAGCGCGCGGGCGGGGAAGGCCTATTTGGTGGGGGCCGGACCGGGGACGGCCGCTTACCTGACGCGCCGCGCCCAGCAGGCGATCGCGGGCGCCGAGGTGTTGCTCTACGACGGCCTGGCAGACCCCGAGCTATTGCAGTGGGTCCCGCCCGATTGTCAGCTGGTCGATGTCAGCAAGCGTGCCGGTCGCAATGGTCCCAGCCAGGCCCAAATCGAGCGCTGGCTGGTGGCCTACTGCCAACAGGGGTTGCAGGCTGTGCGCCTCAAAGGCGGCGATCCGCTCATCTTCGGGCGCGCGCGCGGCGAGATGCAGGCCCTGCAAGCCGCCCGCTGCGATTTCGAGATCGTGCCGGGGATCTCCTCGGCCTTGGCGGCGCCGCTGCTGGCTGGGATCCCGCTGACCGATGCCGAATGGGGCCGCTGCTTTGCCGTGCTGAGCGCCCACCAGCCCGATTGCCTCGATTGGCCGGCGCTGGCGCGACTGGATGCGTTGGTGCTGCTAATGGGCGGGCGCCACCTGGCGATCGCGACCGAGCGCTTGCAGCGGCACGGCCGCGCGCCCGAGACCCCAGTCGCGGTCGTGCGCGATGCCGCGCGCCCCCAACAGCAAGTTTGGATCGGGACGCTGGCCGACATTGCCAACCAAACGGCTAACGCTAGCTTGGCGCCGAGCGTCACTATTGTGGGAGAAGTCGTGCAACTGCGAATCCCCATGCCATCCTCTGCTGCCACGCCTGAGGCCCAGCCGCTCCCGCTGAGCGGCAAAACGGCGCTGGTTACCCGCTCGGCCCAACAGGCGGGGGCCTTGGCGCAGCTGCTGCAGCAGCAGGGCGCGCGCGTTTTGGAAGCGCCTGCACTGGAGATCGGCCCGCCTTCGAGTTGGGCGCCGCTGGATGGGGCGATCGCGCGCTTGGACGGCTTTCACTGGCTGATCCTGACCTCAGGCAACGGCGTCCGCTACTTCTTCGAGCGGCTGGCCGCTCGCGGGCTGGATGGGCGAGCCCTGGCTGGCCTTAAAATCGCTGCCGTGGGCAAAAAAACCGCCGAGCGCTTGCAGGATTGCGGCGTTCGGGCCGATTTTGTCCCGCCCAACTACGTTGCCGACTCGCTGATCGAGACCTTCCCCGAACCGGTCGCCGGCCGCCAGTTTTTGTTCCCGCGCGTCGAGACCGGCGGGCGCGAGATGCTGGTGGCGGCCCTCACCGAGCAGGGCGGGCAGGTTACCGAAGTGCCAGCCTACCAGTCGGGGTGCCCGTCGCAGTTGGCACCAGCTGCGCTGGCTGCCCTACAAAATCGCGCAGTGGATGCGGTCACCTTTGCCAGCACCAAGACCGTCAACAACTTCGCCCGCCTGCTAGCGGCCGCCCTGCCACCCGGGTCGCCAGAGACGCCTGCTTCGCTGTTGCAGCCTACCTGCATCGCCTCCATTGGGCCGCAAACCTCGCAAGCCTGCCGCGAGGCCTTCGGGCGCTTGGATGTGGAAGCAAGCGAGCATACGCTGGCAGGTTTAACGCAAGCGATCACGCAGTTCTACGGCGATGGGGCCTAAGCGCACCATCGGACTGACAGGGGGCATAGGTACCGGCAAAAGCACCGTAGCGCGCCACTTGGCGCAAGCCCACGGGTTGCCGGTGCTGGATGCCGATGCCTACGCGCGCGAGGCCGTCCGGCCGGGCTCGCCCATCCTAGAAGCCATCTTGGCGCGCTACGGCCGCCACCTACAGCAACCCGATGGCAGTTTGGATCGGGCGGCGCTGGGCAAGCTCGCCTTTGGCGACGCCCGCGAGCGGCGCTGGCTGGAGCGCCAAATCCATCCCTACGTGCGCGAGCGCTTCCAGGCAGCACTGGCGCAGCTCCAGGCCCCCACGGTCGTTTTGGCCGTCCCGCTTTTGTTTGAAGCCGGCATGGGCGATCTGGCGACTGAAATCTGGGTCGTGCACTGTAACGGCGAGCAGCAGTTGGCGCGCTTGCAGGCGCGCGATGGCCTCTCGCAGCGGCAGCTGCGCGATCGCATCGCCAGCCAGTGGCCGCTAGCGGACAAAATGGCGGCCGCCGACGTGGTACTGGACAATACGGGCCCCCGCGAGCGGCTGTTGCAGCAAGCGGATGAAGCAGTGCGCTCCCCACCGCAGCGGGCTGCCTCCCACTAGCAAACCGGCGACCGCATCTGCGGTCGCCGATGGTGCGAGCAGCAGTAGGCTGCCGCTTGGTTGCAGCAGTTGGGTTAGGCGCCAGCTTTGGCGCTTTGTTTGGCCGCTTCCCGCAGCGCTTCGGCTTTATCGGTGCGCTCCCAGGGCAGTTCCAGATCAGTGCGCCCGAAGTGACCGTAGGCGGCGATATCTTGATAGAAGCGGCCGCCCTGCTGCCGCGGCAGGCCCGTCAAGTTGAAATCTTGCAGGATGCCGGCTGGGCGCAGCTCGAAGTACGCTTTGACGAGCTCGAGCAGGCGATCCTCTTCTACTTTGCCGGTCCCGAAGGTATCGACCAGAATGCTGACGGGCCGCGCTACGCCGATGGCATAGCTCAGCTGGACCTCGCATTTATCGGCCAAGCCAGCCGCCACGATGTTTTTGGCAACGTAGCGCGAGGCATAAGCGGCGCTGCGGTCCACTTTTGTCGGATCCTTGCCCGAGAAAGCACCGCCGCCGTGCCGAGCGTAACCGCCGTAGGTATCGACGATGATCTTGCGACCGGTCAGGCCGCAGTCGCCCTGCGGGCCGCCCACGACGAATTTGCCGGTGGGATTGACCAAGTAGTTGGTGTTGGCATCGGGCTTGACGTCAATGTCAGAAAAGACCGGTTTGACGATGGCTTCCCAAAGGTCCTGCTGGATTTTGCTGTGGACTTTGTCCTCGTCGCTGGTCCCATCGACGCTGGGATCGTGCTGGGTCGAGAGCAGGATTGTGTCGATGCCCACCGGCTTGCCGTTTTCGTAGGCAACCGTGACCTGGCTTTTGCCATCGGGGCGGAGGTAGGGCAGATCGCCGGTTTTGCGGACGGCGGCCAAGCGGCGCGTTGCCCGGTGGGCCAGGCTGATGGGCATGGGCATGAGCTCGGGGGTTTCGTTGCACGCAAAGCCGAACATCAAGCCCTGATCGCCAGCCCCAATGCTGTCGAGTTCGTCCTCGCTGAGCTTTTCGCGGCTCTCTTGGGCGCTCGAGACCCCCTGCGAGATGTCGGGGGACTGCTTGTCGAGCGCCACTAGCACGGAGCAGCTATCGGCCGAGAAGCCGTTGTCGGCATCGGTGTAGCCGATCTCGGTGAGCTTGTTGCGGACCAGATCGACGTAGTCCACCTGGGTTGCAGACGTAATTTCGCCGCTAACCATGACCAAGCCCGTATTGACCAGCAGCTCGGCGGCGACGCGGCTCTGGTCATCCCCATTCAGGTGGGCATCCAAAAAGGCATCCGAGATCTGGTCGCAGATCTTGTCGGGATGGCCTTCGGTGACGGACTCGGAACTAAATAAAAATTGGCGAGACAATGGTTGCTAATCCTCCTTGCAAGCGGTCAAAAGTTGAGTCGCAAGCGCTTGCTAACGGCAACTATAGCTTTTGTGTAGCTACCCATCGTAGCAGCTTGGGTAGTCCAAAGCACACCGCAAGGCGGCAACCTTGGGTGGTCGCTGCTGGGGTACGCTCGGATCGGCCTTAATGGCCCACTTCCATTTGTTCGGGGACTGCCTCGCTATCGGCTTCCTCGCTTGCCTCGGCTGCCTCTTGTAGCTTCTGGCGGTACTGGGCGGCCATTTCTTCGGCGCGATCGAACACGATCTGGCGATCGCGCAACATGTCGCCCGCCTCGGGCTCGAGCTGCTTGGTCGATAGCGAGATCCGGCCGCGCTCGGCATCCAGGTCGATGATCATGACCTTGAGCTCGTCGTTGACGCCAAAGACGCTGTGCGGCGTATCGATGTGGTCGTGCGAGATCTCGGAGATGTGGAGCAGGCCGCTGACGCCGCCAATGTCGATAAAGGCCCCGTAGGGTTTGATCCCGCGGACCGAGCCCAGTACCACCTCGCCGACCTTGAGGCCGCTCATCTTGCGCTCGACCAGCGCCCGCCGGTGGCTCAACACCAAGCGATTGCGGTCTTCATCCACCTCCAGAAACTTCAGCGGCAGCTCCCGCGATACCAAATCTTCCTTGGGTTGCCGGGTGCTGATGTGCGAGCCGGGAATGAAACCGCGCAGCCCCTCGATGCGCACCAGGGCCCCGCCGCGGTTGGTGGCGAACACGTTGGAGCGAACGGTGGCATCTTCGGCCTGGAGCTGCCGAACGCGCTCCCAAGCCCGCATGTACTCAATGCGGCGGATCGACAGCGTCAGCTGCCCGTCCTCGTTTTCATCGGTCAGGATGAAAAATTCCCGCGTCTCATCCGGCTGCAGGACCTCGCTGGGGCTGTCGATGCGGTTGATCGACATCTCCTGAATGGGCAAAAACGCAGCCGTTTTGGCCCCAATATCGATTAAAGCGCCCCGCGGCTCTAGACTAAAAACAGTGCCTGGCACCGTGTCGCCAGGCGTAAAGTGATAGTCGTAACGATCGAGCAGGGCGGCAAAATCCTCGTGCGAAAACCCGATCTGCGCGTTGGGGGCCGTGGTTTGCTGGCTGACCATGGGGGCTGCGTTTGCTGGCGTGTGTTGGACGTTGCGATCGCTTGGCCCGCGCAGGGAGCGATCGAGGCTCCGAGGCGGCACGAGCGTGAGCTGGGTAGCCCAGCTCACGCAAGCGGTACCCAATCTTAACTTACAATCCGCTGGGGCGAGCTAGGGTGCCAGCAGCGACGAGGGATGGTCCCAGGCGTCGCGACCGGAAGAACCGCGCGGCGCTTTCCCGCGTTGGGTGGCATCCGGATCGGCTTGCAAGTTGCTGAGCGTTGCGAAAAAGTCCTCGATATTTTGAAAGCCGCGGCAGACGGAGGCAAAGCGAATGTAGGCGACCTCGCTTTCGGGGCGCAGGTGCGACAGGACCAACTCGCCCAGCTCGCGCGAGGTCACCTCAGGACCCGACCGCTTTTGCAGCTGCGTTTCGATCGCCTCCAGCAGGGCTTCTAGGCGCTCGCGCGTCACCCCCGTTTTGGTACAAGCCCGCGCCATACCGCCCAGCAGCTTGTCGCGCTCGAACGGCTCGCGCCTGCCATCGCGCTTGATAACGGTGGTGGGGATGGCCTCAACGCGCTCGTAAGTCGTAAAGCGATGCTGGCAGGACAAGCACTCCCGGCGGCGGCGAATGCTTTGACCGCTCTCGGTGGAGCGGGACTCGAGAACGCGGCTGTCAGTATGCTGGCAAGCTGGACATTGCATGATGGCAGTGGCGCGGGGGAATCCCCATGGCGTGAGGCGGACTGATGCCTATTCCCAAGCTCCCGAGCACGCTATACGAAAGCCTGAGCCGCGCGCTCGCAACTGCTACCAGTCAAGCAAGGAGCGGCCCAGGAAATGGCGGACTGTACCGATGGCAGCCGCGCTATTCGTTGTCGCTGTTATTAACCCGTGGCGCCTCACGGAAGGCAACCGCAAAAAACAGCGTGGCAATTGCACCTGCTAGAACCAGGACGTAAATAACGACTTCCATGGTGCGGATCCCCTAGCTCCACCTATCAGTGTAGCAATTTGCTAAACCGTGGCGAATTAGCAATAGAGGTGGCCGCAGCCACCTCTATTGAACCACCGCGAACTCACTAAGCAGCGAATCGCTCACACGGTTTCGGTTTCTTCGCGGGGCGTGGTGACATCGCCCACTTTCTTGAAGGCGCCAAACTCAACTTGCTCTTCTAGATCGGGATCGACGCCAGCGAAGACATCGCGGAATAGGGTCCGCGAGCCGTGCCAAATGTGGCCGAAGAAAAACAGCAAGGCAAAAACGGCATGCCCGAAGGTGAACCAACCGCGCGGGCTGGTCCTAAACACGCCATCCGAGTCGAGCGTTTCGCGATCGAAGCGGAAGAGCTCGCCTAGTTGGGCCTTGCGGGCGTACTTTTTGACCGTTGCCGGATTGGTAAAGGTCTGCCCGCTCAGCTCGCCGCCATAGAACGAGACCGTCACGCCTTGCTGCTCGATGCTGTATTGGGACTCGGCACGGCGGAAGGGAATGTCGGCCCGAACCACGCCATTTTGGTCTTCTAGGACCACCGGAAAGCTCTCGAAGAAGTTGGGCATCCGGCGAACGGTCAGCTCGCGACCGGCTTTGTCCTGAAAGACCGAATGGCCCAGCCAAGCGCGGGCAATGCCATCCCCTTCGTTCATGGGACCGACGCGGAACAGGCCGCCCTTAGACGGGTTGTTGCCGATGTAGTCGTAGAACGCCAGCTTGTCCGGAACCTTGGCCCACGCCTCTTCGCGCGTGTCGCCGGCTGCCATGTTGGTTTGCACCCGGCGCTCGATCTCCTGCTGGAAGTAGTTTTGATCCCACTGGTAGCGGGTGGGACCGAACAGCTCGATGGGCGTGGTCGCGCTGCCGTACCACATCGTCCCGGCGACCACAAAGGCCGCAAAGAATACGGCCGCAATGCTGCTGGAGAGCACGGTTTCGATGTTGCCCATGCGCAGGGCTTTATAGAGTTTCTCTGGCGGCCTAACGACCAGGTGGAAGATCCCGGCAATAATGCCAACAATCCCGGCCGCAATGTGGTGGGCGACAACGCCACCTGGGTTGAAGGGATCGAAACCAGCCGGTCCCCACTCGGGCGCAACCCCCTCAACGTGGCCGGTCAACCCGTACGGGTCGGAGACCCACATGCCGGGGCCAAACAGGCCAGTCAGGTGGAAGGCGCCAAACCCAAAGCACAGCAGCCCGGCCAAAAACAGGTGAATGCCGAACATCTTGGGCAGGTCCAAGGCCGGCTCGCCCGTGCGATCGTCGAAAAACAGGTCCAGATCCCAATAAACCCAGTGCCAGCAGGCTGCCAGAAACAGCAGTCCCGACAGGACAATGTGGGCGATCGCGACGCCCTCAAACGACCAAAAACCGGGGTCGACGGCCGTCTCGCCTGTCATGCTCCAGCCGCCCCAGGATTCGGTCACGCCCAGGCGCGCCATAAAGGGCATGACGAACATGCCCTGCCGCCACATGGGATTTAGCACGGGATCGCTGGGATCGAAAACAGCCAGCTCGTAGAGGGCCATTGACCCCGCCCATCCGGCGACCAGCGCTGTGTGCATCAAATGGACGGCGATCAGGCGTCCCGGATCGTTGAGCACGACCGTATGCACGCGATACCAAGGTAGTCCCATCGACCACGCTCCTTTTAATCCGTTAGGTCAATCGCTGCAGTTCAATGCTTCTTTAAGCCTATATCAGTTTAAAACTGTTCTCCCCGCATCCTAGGCGTGTCAGCTTTAGCCGCTCGAGCCCGGACGACGACCGCTAGCAGCTTAGAGAAACGGGGCTATCGCTTAACGAAGTGTAACGCCAACCCCGATCGTTTTCAAGCGCGCGTTTGTGGGGATTGCTGCCGCCTGGGCCGTTGGCGCTACGCCCGGCGGCTGCGACGAGCGAGCTCGCTATAATTGGGCCGCAACGTGCGTGCCAGCTTTCCTATTCAACCCAGGCAACCGTGACCGCTTACGATCAAGCTGAATTTCAGGACGCGTTCGATGTCGTTGTCGTTGGTGCGGGCCATGCGGGCTGCGAAGCGGCTCTAGCCTCGGCACGGCTGGGCTGCCGAACGCTCATGCTCACCCTCAATTTGGACAAGATTGCTTGGCAGCCCTGCAATCCTGCTGTCGGCGCGCCTGCCAAGTCTCAGCTTGCCCACGAGGTCGATGCCCTGGGCGGCGAAATCGGCAAGATGGCCGATCGAACCTACCTGCAAAAGCGGCTGCTCAATGCCTCGCGCGGACCGGCTGTCTGGGCGCTGCGCGCGCAAACGGACAAGCGCGAGTACGCCCGGACCATGCGCCAGATTGTGGAGAACCAACCCAATCTGACCGTGCGCGAGGGCATGGTGACCGATTTGGTGCTGGGGCCCAACAGTGAGGTAGCTGGGGTCGAGACCTATTTTGGCGGTTGCTTTGCCACCAGTACGGTTGTGCTGACAACCGGAACGTTCCTAGGCGGCTGCATCTGGGTGGGCAACAAATCCATGCCGGCCGGCCGGGCAGGGGAATTTCCCGCCATGGGCCTCACCGAAACCCTCAATCGCCTAGGCTTCGAAACGGATCGCCTCAAAACCGGGACGCCGGCGCGGGTCGACAAGCGCTCGGTTGACTTTGACCGCATGACCCCCCAACCCCCCGACGAGCAGCTGCGCTGGTTCAGCTTCGACCCGGAGGCTTGGGTGCAGCGCGAGCAAACCCATTGCTACCTGACCTACACCACCCCCCAAACGCACCAGCTGATCCGGGACAACCTGCACCTGACTCCGGTTTATGGGGGCTGGGTTGACTCCAAAGGGCCGCGCTACTGCCCCAGCATCGAAGACAAAATCGTGCGCTTTGCTGACAAGCAAAGCCACCAGATCTTCATCGAGCCCGAGGGCCGGGAGGTCCCCGAGCTCTACATCCAGGGCATGTCGACGGGGCTGCCCGAGAAACTGCAGCTGCGGATGCTGCAAACCGTTCCGGGCCTCGAGCGCTGCCAGATGCTGCGTCCGGCCTATGCGGTCGAGTACGACTACTTGCCGGCCACCCAGTGCTATCCCAGCCTGATAAGCAAAAAGCTCGAGGGGCTGTTCTGCGCCGGGCAAATCAACGGCACCACCGGCTACGAGGAGGCCGCTGCCCAGGGCATTGTGGCCGGCATCAACGCCGCGCGCTTCGCCCGTAACCAGCCAACCGTCGTCTTCCCGCGCGAGCAAAGCTATATCGGGACGCTAATTGATGACCTCTGCACCCAGGAGCTGCGCGAGCCCTACCGCATGCTGACCAGCCGTTCCGAGTACCGGCTGGTGCTGCGTGCGGACAACGCCGACCGGCGCCTGACGCCGCTAGGGCGCGAGATTGGGCTGATCGGTGATCGCCGCTGGGCGGCCTTTCAACGCAAGCAAGCCAACATCCAGGCCGAGCGGCAGCGCCTGGAGCAAACGCGCCTCAAAGAGCGCGACGAAACCGCCCAAGCCCTCATGGCCGATACGGGCCAGCCCATCAAAGAGTCGGTGTCTTTGGCTAAGCTGCTGCAGCGGCCCGGGTTTCACTACGACAGCCTCGAGGCCTACGGCCTGGGCGACCCCAGCCTCGATCACCTGGAGAGACAAGGGGCCGAGATCGAGATCAAATACGCCGGCTACATCCAGCGCCAGCAGGATCAAATCGATCGCGTCACCCGCCAAGCCCACCGGCGGTTGCCCCAAGATCTCGACTACATGAGCCTAGATACCCTCTCGATGGAAGCGCGCGAGAAGCTCAACCAGCTCAAGCCGCTGACGCTCGGGCAGGCCTCGCGCATCGGGGGCGTTAACCCGGCCGACGTTAATGCGCTGCTGGTGTATCTGGAGTCGCGCGAGCGGCAATCCCAGGCTGCTCCCTCGACGGCGCCGGCCAGTACGCCGCCGGCTTGATGCCCGTTACGGATCCCGAGCTCGCTCGATAAAGTAGGGGCGACGCGATCGCGCTACAAGGAGGTCAACCATGCCCGCGCCACTCGTTGAGAATCCCGGCGTTCAGACCGTCGAGAAAAACGAGACCTCGCGCCAGCTGGCGCCGCGCTATCGGGTCCTACTGCACAACGACGATGTCAATAGCATGGAGCACGTCGTGCAGGCGCTGCTGCAAACCGTGCCCAGCCTGAGCGAGCCGCAAGCGATCGACATCATGATGGAGGCGCACAACAGCGGTCTCTCGTTGGTGATCGCTTGCGATCTGGAGCCCGCTGAGTTTTACTGCGAGACCCTACAAAGCCACGGGCTGACCAGCACCATCGAACCGGAAGAGTAGCGCGCATGCGCTACTGGCAGGCCTTGGCGCAGCGTCCGGCGCCGCTGCGCCTGGGTGTTTTTGTCGCGGTTTGGCTGCTGCCGTGGCTCCCGCTCGCCGCCCTGGCTGCCTGGCTGCTACCCACTCGGCCCAGCGCCGAAACGGTGGCGAGCGCTGGGGGAGCGTTTGTACTGTTCGTCGGGCTGTTGCGAGTGTGGGGCCGGCGCGTTCAGCGCGTGCGCCAGCCGCTGCGGTACTACGGCCTAACGACAACCCCAGCAGCGGGGCGGGATGCTTTGCAGGGGTTTGGGGTCGGTGCCGCCGCGATCGCGGGGCTGCTGGCGACTGAGGTAGGGCTGGGTTGGGCCTTACTGCAACCCCCTGCCCTAGCGCTGCCGCGCTTGCTGGGCGAGGGGTTGCTGAGCGCGCTGGGGGTGGGACTCGCAGAAGAGCTGGTCTTTCGCGGCTGGCTGCTGCAAGAGCTGCAGCGCGACTATGCCGCCGGTACGGCCCTATGGGCGAGCGCTGGCATTTACGCCTCGCTGCATTACGTGCAGCCGCTGCCGCAGCTGCTGCAATCGCTCCCGGCGCTGCCCGGGCTGATCGTTTTGGGCGCTGCGCTGGCGTGGGCCCGGCGCGCGCGCGGCGGCGAGCTGGGGCTGGCCATCGGCCTGCATGCAGGCTTGGTTTGGGGGCATTACGCCATTGATGTGGGCGAGTTGGTGCGCTATCCAGTCGAGCTCCCTACATGGGCAACCGCCTTTGACGGGCACCCGGCTGCCAGTGCCACCGGTTTCCTGCTGCTGGGCGGCATCGCGCTACGATTGCGCCGGGCTGCCCGCCGTAGGCAGCCGCGATAAGCCCCGCCGCGCGATCCGGCCGTGCCCATGGCTTCTGCGGATCCCCGAGAGCGCGTCCGGCAGCTGCAGGCCCAACTGCGCGAAGCGGATCACGCTTACTTCGTCCGCAACGCGCCCATCATGGCGGACGAGGTCTACGACCGCCTCTACCGGGAACTGCAAGCGCTCGAGCGCCAGCACCCTGAGCTGGTTGCCCCCGATAGCCCCACCCAGCGCGTAGGGGCCGAGCCGGCTGAGGGATTTCCCACCATCCAGCACGACATTCCGCTCTACAGCCTGGAAAACGCCTTCGATCTGGGCGAGCTAGCAGCGTGGGAGCAGCGCTGGCAGCGTCAAGCGCCCGACGTCGAGGCTTTTGAGTACGTTTGCGAGCTCAAAATCGACGGCTCGGCCCTAGCGCTGACGTACCAGGACGGCGTGCTAGTGCGCGGTGCCACCCGCGGCAACGGCCTTGAGGGGGAAGATGTCACCCCCAACGTCCGCACGATCCGCACCATTCCCCTGCGGCTGCAGCTGGCAGACCCTCCACCGCGGGTGGAGGTGCGCGGCGAGGCCTTTTTGCCCCGCGAGCGCTTCGAGCAGCTCAACCGCGAGTGCGAGGCCAACGGCGAAGCAGCGTTTGCCAATCCGCGCAACGCGGCGGCGGGAACGCTGCGCCAGCTCGATCCGCAAGTGGTGGCGCAGCGACAGCTGGATTTTTTTGCTTACGCCCTCTATCTGCCCGATGGCGACGCGCAACATGCCCCCGGCACGCAGTGGGCATCGCTAGAGCTGCTGCAGCAGATGGGCTTTAAGGTCAACCCCCACCGGCAGCGCTGTCCGGATCGGTCAGCCATTGAGCAGTACTACCGCCACTGGGAAACGCGGCGCCAGGCGCTGGACTACGTCACCGACGGTGTGGTGGTCAAGCTCAACGATTTTGCCCTGCAGCAGCGCTTGGGCTTTACGCAAAAGTTCCCGCGCTGGGCGATCTCGCTCAAATACCCGGCCGAGGAAGCCCCCACCCGCGTCCGCGACATCACAGTCAACGTCGGGCGCACTGGCGCCGTGACGCCGCTGGCGCAGCTCGAGCCGGTGCAGCTAGCCGGCACGACCGTGCAGCGCGCCTCGCTCCACAATGCGGATTATCTGGCCCAGTTGGACGTTCGCGTGGGCGATACGGCCGTGGTGCGCAAAGCCGGCGAGATCATCCCCGAGATCGTGCGCGTGTTGCCCGAGCTTCGGCCTGAGGGGGCTCCACCTTTTCAGATGCCTGCCTACTGCCCCGAGTGCGGTTCCGGGCTCGCTCGGCCAGAGGGCGAGGCCATCACCCGCTGCCTCAATGCCTCCTGTCCGGCCATCCTGCGCGGCAGCCTCAATCATTGGGCGTCGCGCGAGGCCATGGACATTACAGGCTTGGGCGAGAAGCTGGTGGAGCAATTCGTGGCGCGGGGGGTGGTCCGCTCAGTGGCCGATCTCTACACGCTCGCCAGCGAGCAGCTCACCCAGCTGGAGCGCATGGGGCCCAAATCGGCCGACAACCTGGTGCGCGCGATCGCAGCGTCCAAGCAGCGCCGCTGGCCGCGGGTGCTGTACGCGCTGGGCATCCGGTACGTCGGCCGGGTCAATGCCGAGCTGCTGGGCCAGCAGTTTCCTAGCGTTGAGGCGCTCGCTGCTGCCGAGCCCGAGTCGCTCGAGGCCATTGAGGGCATTGGGCCCGAGATTGCGCGCTCGGTCCATCAGTGGTTCCGCATCCCGGCCAACCAAGCCCTCCTTCGGGAGCTGCAAGTCCTGGGACTGCAACTGGCACTCTCGCCGGAAGAGCGGCGCGAACCGGTCCGGCAACCGCTGGCGGGCCAAACCTTCGTCCTGACCGGGACCCTGCCAACGCTCAAGCGCCAGGAGGTCCAAGCGCTAATCGAGGAGGCTGGCGGTCGGGTCACCAACTCGGTGACAAGCCAAACGGACTACCTGGTAGCTGGCGAGCGGGCGGGCAGCAAGCTGCAGCGCGCGCAAGCGTTGGGCGTTCCCGTTTTGAGCGAAGGCCAGCTGTACGAGATGCTGCCGGCCCAATGAGCTAGACTCGGAGCGTCACTCGGCTAGCTCGCCATGGCTCGCGCGCTCCTGCTGCTCAACCGGCACGCCCGTCAGGGGAACCGTTACCGCCACGAAGTGATCGAGCGCTTGCAGGCGCTGGGCTTGGAGCTGGCCCTGGAGCAGTTCGAGCGCCCCCAGCAGCTGGCCTCGACGATTCGGGCGTACCGCGACCGCGTCGATCGCGTCATTGTGGGCGGCGGCGACGGGACGCTCAACGCTGCGGTGGAAGGGATCCTGGAGGCGCAGCTCCCGCTGGGGATCTTGCCGCTGGGAACGGCCAACGACCTCGCCCGGACTTTGGGCATTCCGGCCACCTTGGCCGCCGCTTGCGATATTGCAGCGAACGGGCGGATCCAGTACATCGATTTGGGTCGCGTCAACGGCAAGCACTTTTTCAACGTTGCCAGCTTGGGTCTGAGCGTCCGCGTCGCCCAGCGGATGAGCAAGCAGGCCAAGCGCCGCTGGGGGGTATTGGCCTATTTGGCAACGGCCGCGCGAATCCTAGCGCGATCGCGGCCCTTTCGGGCCAAGATTTATGCAGGCGGCGAGTCGCTGTTCGTCCGCACCGCCCAAATTGCGGTGGGCAACGGCCGCCACTACGGCGGCGGCATGACCGTTGTCAGCGACGCCCAGATTGATGACGGCCGCTTGGATTGCTACAGCCTCGAGATCCGGCACTGGTGGCAGATGCTGCGCCTGTTGCCGGCGCTGCGCTACGGCACGCTGTTCGAGCGCCCCGAGGTCCGGGTGCTGCACGGCACCGAATTTAAGGTTTATACGCGCCGCCCGCGCTCCATCAACACCGACGGCGAAATTACCGCGCGTACCCCGGCCCAATTCCACCTCGTGCCGCAAGCCCTGCCCGTGCTGGTCCCGGCTGGCGCTAGCGAGGGCCGAAGCGCTGGCTGACCCACTACAGCTACAATCCCAGCCAACGCCTGCAGAGTCCCGCCATGAGCGATCCCATTGCGCTTTACTACTGGCCCACGCCCAACGGTTGGAAAGTCTCCATCTTGCTAGAAGAGCTGGGCTTGCCCTATACAGTGCACCCGGTCAACATCCTGGCCGGCGATCAGTTTGAGGCTGACTACCGCGCCATCAACCCCAACAGCAAAATGCCCAGCATTGTCGATCCGGATGGCCGGGGGGGCGAACCGTACCCGGTGTTTGAATCCGGTGCCATCCTGCTGTACCTAGCCGAGAAAACCGGCCGCTTTTTGCCCGCTGAGCCGCGTGAGCGCTACCGCGCCATCCAGTGGCTGATGTTCCAAATGGGCGGCGTGGGCCCCATGTTGGGCCAGGCCCATCACTTTCGCCAGTACGCGCCCGAGAGCATCCCTTACGCGATCGAGCGCTACACCCAGGAAGCCGCGCGCCTGTATGGGGTCCTCGAGGAGCAGCTCGCCCTGCAAGCTTACGTCGCCGGCGAGTATTCGATTGCCGATATGGCCATCTTTCCCTGGATCGTCCCCTACGATAAGCAAGGCCAGGACTTGGCCGATTATCCTCACCTCAAGCGCTGGTTTGAAGACATCCAGGCGCGACCGGCGGTTCAACGAGGGCTCGATTTGCTCGCCGATCGCCACATTGACCCCAGCGAGATGGACGAAACGGCCCGAGCCAATTTGTTCGGGACCTAGGAGCAGGGCACCGCCTAGCGATGAAACTCTACGAGTTTGAAGGCGCGCCCAGCCCGCGCAAGGTGCGCCTGTTTGCCGCCGAAAAAGGGCTGTCGCTGCCCACGGTCAGCGTGGATCTGCGCGCGGGCGAGCAGTTTTCGGAGTGGTACCGCCAGATCCAGCCGCGCTGCACGGTACCGGCGCTCGCGCTCGAGGACGGAACGGTCATTGGCGATTCGGAAGCCATTTGCCGCTACTTGGAAGCCCAGCAGCCGGATCTGCCCCTACTGGGCGAGACGGCACTAGAGCAAGCTCGCATCGCCGAGTGGTTGCGTCGCATCGAGCTGGCGGGGTACGGGCCAACTGCCGATGCGCTGCGCAACCAGTCCCCCGCCTTTGCAGATCGCGCCCTGCCCGGTCCCGACCCCATCGAGCAAATTCCGGCCTTGGCCGAGCGCGGCCGCTGGCGCGCGCAGCGCTTTTGGCCCGCGCTCGATGCCGCGCTGGCTGCCGGGGGGCCATGGTTGCTCGGCGATCGCTTGAGCGCGGCCGATTTGTTCGCGTTCGCAACGCTCGAGTTTGCCCAACGGGTCGAGCTCGGGCCCGATTGCGCGCTACCGGTGCTGGCGAGCTGGCAGCAGCGGCTGCGCCAGCGGAGCACCGTGCAGGCCTAATATGGCAACTCCATCCCCCACTGCCAGGACTGCCGATGCCGAGGACCTCACCGTCCCCGTCTTAATTGTTGGGGCCGGTGCGGCGGGCGCGCGCGCTGCCATTGCGCTGGCCGAGCGCGGCTTTGACCCGCTCGTGGTCAGCCAGCGCGCCCGCGATGACGCCCACACTGTGTGGGCAGCCGGCGGCATCAACGCCGCCCTGGGATCGCGCGACCCTGAAGATGGTTGGGCCCACCACGCCGCCGACACCCTGCGCGAGGGCCACTCGCTCAACCATCCCCGCGCCGTCGAGCGAATGGCGCAGGAGATGCCCGAGCGCATCCGCGAGCTGGCCGCCTGGGGTATGCCCTTTGCCCGCACCGAAAGCGGCCGGATCGAGCAGCGCTACTTTGGCGCTCAGTCCTACCGGCGGACCTGTTTTGTCGGCGATCGCACCGGGCGGGCGCTGCTAGCGACCTTGGTCGCGCGGGCCCAGCAGCTGGGCGTGACCTACCGCGACAGCCTGACCGTCGCGCGCTTGCTCTCGGACGGCGAGCGCGTCTGCGGCGCCATCGGCTGCGATGGGGGCACCAGGCGCTTTGTGCTGATTCGCACCGGCACCATCGTGCTGGCGACCGGCGGCTACTCGGCACTCTACAGCCGCCACACCTCGCGCGATGATGAAAACAACGGTGATGGCGTCGCCCTGGCGCTGCAAGCCGACGCCTCGCTCGCCGATATGGAATTCGTCCAGTTCCATCCCACCGGTATGCTGGGCGAGCGGTACGGCTCAACCTGGGACGGGCATTTGGTCACCGAAGCTGTGCGCGGCGAAGGCGGCCGCCTCTACAACGCCTGCAGCGATCGCTTCATGGCGGCGCATGCCCCGCAACAGATGGAGCTAGCGGCCCGGGACGTGGTAGCGCGCGCCATTGCCCGCGAAATTGGGGGTGGGCGCGGAACGGCCCAAGGGGGCGTGCATTTGGATGTCTCGCACTGCGATGCCGCCACGCTGCAAGCGCGCTTGCCGGCAACCTACGAGCGCTTCCAATCCCTAGGCACCGACATTGCCACCGACCCCATGGAAGTCGCGCCCACCGTCCACTATTCCATGGGCGGGATCTGCGCCGATCCCGATACGGGCGCTACCGAGGTGAGCGGCCTGTACGCTATTGGCGAAGCGGCCGCCGGCTTGCATGGCGCCAACCGGCTGGGGGGCAACTCGCTCGCCGAAACGGTGGCTGCGGGCCAGCGGGTCGGGGCGCATTTGGCCCAGGTGCTGGTGCAGGACGCCAGCGAAGCCACTCCGCCGGCCGATCTGCCATCGCGCTTCCAGCAGGAGCGACAAGCGCTCGAAGCCCTAACTGCGGCCGGGCCGCAAGCAACGGCATTGCTAACCGAGTTGCGGGCGCTGATGGAGCGGCATGCGGGCATCTTGCGCGATGGGGCAACGCTGCAGGGCTGGGACGCCTCACCGAATTGCGCCAGCGCTGGCACCGTTCGGTGGCGGTGGGCGGTGGCGGTGCGCCGGCGCTCGAGCCTGCGCTCAACTTGCAGTTTGGCCTCACCTTAGCCGAAGCCATCCTGCAAGCCGCGATCGCGCGCACTGAGTCCCGCGGCGCCCACTACCGCACTGACTGCCCGCACCTCGACCCAGCTCAGCAGGCCAACCTGACAGTACGCCTGGCGGGCGAGCGTCTGGCGCTGGCGTGGAAGCCGGTGCCAGCTCCCAGCCCCGAAGTGCAGGCCGCTTTGGCGCGCGGCACGCAGCTGGACTATCACCTACTGGAGTGAGGCCGGGCTCAAACGCGCTCGCGGTCGGCGAGGATCTCGCAGCCGTCGCCGGTGACCAGGACCGTGTGCTCGTACTGGGCCGAGAGGGCATTATCCACGGTGACGACCGTCCAGCGATCAGCGAGGGTGCGCGTCACTTGGGACCCGGCGTTGAGGATGGGCTCGATTGCCAGCGTCATGCCCGGCTCCAGCTTGACGTTGGGGAGCTGCTGCGTGCGGACGTTGAACACGGCCGGCGCTTCGTGCAGCCGCTCGCCCACGCCGTGACCGGTAAAGCAATCGACAATGCTGTAGGGCGTGGCGGCGACGCAATCCTCGATTGCGGCGGCAATGTCGGACAAGCGGTTGCCCGCTCGAACTTGCCCGATGCCCGCATAGAGCGCGGACTCGGCAGCTTGCATGAGCTGGCGGGCTTGGGGGGCTACCGCCCCAACGGCAACCGTCAGGCACGAGTCGCCGTGGAAGCCGTTTTTGTAGGCGCCCACATCCACTTTGAGCAAGTCACCCCCGCGCAGCACGGCATTGGCACTGGGAATGCCGTGCACCACCTCGTGGTTGCGGCAGATGCAGGCCGAGCCGGGGAACCCGTAGTAGCCCTTAAAGCTAGGCGTTGCCCCCAACTCGCGAATGCGCGCTTCGGCGTAGGCATCCAGATCCGCGGTCGTGGCGCCCGGGACTGCCCGCTCGCCAATCTCTTTGAGCACAGTCGCCACAATGCGGTTGGGCTCGCGCATGGCGGCAACGTCCGGCGTCGATTTGATCGTCATGCCGCGGCGCCGCTTGAGGCGGCGGGGGAACCTGCGCGAGCGCGGTGCCAGCCACTGGGTCAGAGCGTTCATGGGCGGGCCATTGGCGGCATGACGGCTACAGGTACTTTTGCAGCAAGACGTGCAGCTTGTCGCGGGTCGCTGACGGGACGTGATCGAGCGGGGTCAAAATGCCCGACTTGAGGGCTTGGTGGGCTTGCGAGCTGGGCGCGTGCTGCTGCAGGCGGCGCACGGTTTGCTGGATGGCGCGCTGCGCGTTGGCGGCATTGCGCTTGAGATTGTCGATCACCATCTCAACGCTGACGCTGCCGTGGTCCGGATGCCAGCAATCGTAATCGGTCACTAGCGCAAGCGTGGCGTAGGCCATCTCGGCCTCGCGGGCGAGCTTGGCCTCGGGCAAGTTGGTCATGCCCACCACGGTGCCGCCCCAGCTGCGATAGAGGTGCGACTCGGCCTGGGTGGAGAAGGCGGGCCCTTCAATGCAGACGTAGGTTCCGCCGCGATGGAGCCCTACTTGCGGCAGCTCTAGCTCGGCAATAGCATCGGCCAGCACCTGGGCCAGCTGCGGGCAAACCGGATCGGCAAAGCTGATGTGGGCGACTAGCCCCTCGCCAAAAAAGGTCGAGCGGCGCTCGCGGGTGCGATCGATAAACTGATCGGGCACCACCATATCCAGCGGGCTGGCATCAGCTTGCAGCGAGCCCACGGTCGAGGCGGCAATGACGTAGGACACGCCCAACTGCTTGAGGGCGTGGATGTTGGCCCGAAAAGGGATTTCGCTCGGCGATAGGTGGTGGTTGCGGCCGTGGCGGGCCAGAAACGCAACGGGCATCCCCTCCAAGGTGCCGGTAACAAACGCATCCGAGGGCGGGCCAAACGGGGTGTCCAAGCTGACCTCGCGCACGTCCTGCAGGGCCTCCATCTGGTAGAGCCCGCTCCCGCCGATGATGCCGATGGTGGCCTGCGCCATGGGAATACTTGGGGAACTGCCCGCGCCCGGCCATTTTAGCCACCCTGATCGCGCGGCTTCTAAGCTGCCTTTCAGGCAATGCAATGGCCCGTTTAGGAGGCTGCGCGGACGTAGGCGGCAACACCCCCGCGATCACCGCGCTCGATGTGCACTTGCGCATCCAGATAGGTGGTTTGCAACCAGCCCCGCGCCCGCTGGCCCAGCGGGATCCGGACGGCCGGGAGGGGCCCCAATTTGAGCGCTAGCTGCGCGAAGGTAAACCGGATGCGCTGCCGCTCGGTAAGCTCAAACGGACCGCTCGCGCGCAGATAACCCCACCCCCAATCCAGCTCGGTCTCAAGCCAATGTTGGGCTGTCTTAAAGCGCTGCCGGATGCAACCAGCTAGCCGCTGCGTGGGGAGCCCAAGCTGTTGCGCTCGGGCAGTGCCGCTGGTCCAAAACGAGCGCCACTCGCCCTCTAAATTCGAGGCTTGTGCCGAGGGTTGGCGCTCTAGTGCGGCGATGGCAGCCTGAAGTTCCGAGGGTGCAATGCGGTTGCCCTGGGCCGCTTGCAGTAGCACCTGACGGCTGTCAGTGGCATCCATAGCTTTGCCTTAATAGCGGTGCTGCAGCAAACTAAGCGCTCGCTTGGGCTGGGGTACCTCGCTCGGCAGCTGGCGCCTGCGCCGGTTCCAAGGTGGCGAGCTCATGGGGCGCAACGGCTCCCCATTCAGTGATGATGCCCGTAATGAGCTCGGCCGGCGTGATGTCAAATGCTGGGTTGTAGCAATCCACCGCCGGCGGGCAGGTGGGCATATCGCCAATTTGCTTGAGCTCTGCGGTGGGGCGTTGCTCGATGGGAATCTGGCTGCCTTCAGCGAGGGTCCAGTCAACGCTCGAGAGCGGTGCGGCCACCCAAAACGGAACGCCATGGGCGCGAGCGAGCACGGCCAAGGCATAAGTGCCAATTTTGTTGGCCGTGTCCCCGTTGCGGGCAATGCGATCGGCACCGACGACAACCGCGTCAATCTGGCCTTGCTGCATGCAATGGGCGGCTGCGCCATCGGCAATGACCGTCGCTGGCAGGCCATCGCGCACGCATTCCCAGGCTGTCAAACGGGCGCCCTGCAAGCGCGGGCGGGTTTCGGTGGCATAAACCCGGGCGAGGCGATCGCTTTGCCAGAGCGAGCGGACGACGCCGAGCGCTGTCCCATGGCTGGCTGTGGCGAGCGAGCCGGTATTGCAATGGGTCAGCACCGAGAGCTGCTGCGGTCGCTCGGGCAGCGCTTGACAGCCGCTGCGGCCGATGGCTTGGCAGGTGCGTAGGTCTTGGGCTTGAATGGCGTGGGCTGCCTCCAAAACCGCAGCTCGCATGCGCTCGGGCGAGCCTGTCGCTTGGCGGGCGGCGCCTAGCGATCGCTGCAGGGCCCAATTGAGATTGACCGCCGTCGGGCGCGTTTGGCGCAGTTGCTCGGCGACTGCTTCCAGTTGCTCCAGGAAGGTGGTGTGATCGTCGCTAGCCCGCGGACGCGCGCCCAAATACAGGCCGTAAGCGACTGCGACGCCAAGGGCGGGCGCGCCGCGCACGCGCATGGTGCGAATGGCTTCAGCCACCTCATCAGCACGGTGGAGGTGGCGGACGACGTAGTCCTGCGGCAGGCAGGTTTGGTCGATGAGCGCGATGCACTCTCCCTGCCAACTGACCGGGTAAATTGTGGTGCTCTGTCGGCGCATGGCGATTGCTCAATGAGCCTCGGATTGTTGGCTTGCCGTCCGTCAGCTGGATGCGTTCAACTAGGGTGAGCGATCGCCTACCCAGCAGCGGCGCTTGTATTGAGGCTAACCTGTCCGGCCATGTCCCGAGCTGCCCTCATCGCTGCAATTGCGGTTCCCATCATGCTGCTGCTCGGCTTGGGAGGGGCCCTATGGACATTACAGATCGCGCCCAGCCAGGTACTGAGCGAGTTAGGTGCCGAGCGCGTGCCTGCCCTACTAGCGGCGCTGGAGAGCTTGGGGCCTCAAAGCGCATTGGCCTATACGGGCCTAGTCGCGCTCTCGGTTGTGATTAGCCCCATCCCCTGCGCGCTCATTGTGCCGGCAGCAGGGGCGCTTTGGGACCCGGCCTGGGCGGGGAGCTTGAGCGTGGCCGGTGCTTTTGCGGGCAGCCTGATTGCGTACGCGCTGGGGCGCCTCTGGGGCCGGCCCCTGTTGCGCGCGATTGCCGGCAAAACGGTGACGGCGGCGCCGCAAGGGGATCGCCCCCTGGGCGGTTTGGTCTTGGCGCTGCGCCTGCTGCCCATGGTGGCTTTTGGCTCGGTGAGCTATGCCTCGGGTCTTGCGGGCTTGGCCCTACCCACCTACGCCACAGCCACTCTGGTCGGGAGCGTTCCCTCCATCTTGGGTTTGAGCTATGCCGGCGCTAGCGTTGCGAGCGGGCAGCCGCTGGGCGTGGCTCTGGCGATCGCGTCGCTGGCGATCCTGGTGGGAGTTGCCACCTATAGTAGTCGTAGACTAAGAGCGCCTAACAAAACTGGTATAGATAGGGGTAGAGAGCTCCGATCTGTGCCATGGCTAAGCCGCTCGTGCCTGACGAGCTTTGGGCCGAAATCGA
>PXQH01000008.1 GCA_003022125.1 Cyanobacteria bacterium QS_8_64_29
TTCCGGCTTCTGAGCGAGCCGTTTTCAATTGAGAACGGTCTCATGACCCAAACCCTCAAGCTGCGGCGCTCCGCCGTGAGCGAGCGCTACAGCGATACGATTGAGGCGATGTTTGCCCGCTAGCCCCATCGCTCCCAATTTCCATGTACGCAAGCGACAGCCCCAGCAGCGAAATGCCCGCCCAAGACAGCGACAAGCTACTGCTCAAGCGCCCGGTTACCCTCAAAGCGATCGTTACCGGGCGTTGGAAGGAAGAAGCCCAGCAGCAGCTGCAGTCCCAAATCAACGATGTCGACTCGCAGCTGCAGCAGCTTGAGGAACAAGGCCAGCGCGCGATCGACGATCTGAAAAAGCAAAGCGTGGATCCGCCCGGCCCGGACGTGCAGCAGCAAATCGACAACATTCAAAACCAAGTCAACGAGAAAAAAAGCGAAATGATGCAGCAGCGCAACCAATCGCTGCAGCAGATGGAACAGATCCAGCGCTTGGAGCTCGGCCAAGAAGTCAGTCAAGGGCAAATGGATAGCTTCGTCCGCGTTGGCTCGGGTGACAATCTCGCCAACAAAATGAACGTCGAGATCCTGCTGCGGGATGGCGTTATTGAGGAAATTCGCGGCGAGATTTGAATGTGGCGGTGGGCGCTGAGTTGGCTCCCACCGTTGCGGATCGGCCCCCTGGCCGGATTGGCGCCGCGCGCCGCTTGCGACTCACTCAGCTCGAGGCCTGACTCCATGGTTCAAGAAATCTATATGCCCGCCCTCAGCTCCACCATGACCGAGGGCAAAATCGTCTCTTGGTCCAAATCCACCGGCGACAAAGTCGAAAAAGGCGAAACGCTGGTGGTGGTGGAGTCCGACAAAGCCGATATGGATGTCGAGGCCTTCCACAATGGTTACCTGGCAGCCGTCATTGTCGATGAGGGCCAAGAAGCCCCTGTGGGCGAGCCCATTGCCCTGCTGGCTGAGAGCGAGAGCGAGATCGAAACGGCGCAAGCGCAAGCCCAGTCCTATCAGCCCCGCTCCTCGCAGGCGGTAGGGGCTGCCGATCCCATCACGGCGCTGACCGCATCCAACAGCTCAACTACTACCGACGCGAGTGCCCCTAGCAGCGAGGCCGAGCAGCCCTCGGCTTCCGAGCCAAGCAGCGCATCCGCCGCCGATGGCGGCTCGGATGGCGCCGAAGCGGCAACGGCTGCTGCCCCCCGCAGCGGCCGCACGATTGCCTCGCCCCGTGCCCGCAAGCGCGCGCGCGAGCTGGGAGTGGATCTGGCAGCCGTGTCGGGCAGTGGCCCCTACGGCCGGATCGTCACGGCCGATGTAGAAGCGGCCGCTGGGCAACGCGCCCCGACGGCAGCACCGGCAACCGGCTCCCAGCAGGGCACCGCAGTACCAGCGCCCCCGGCAGCAGCGCCAGCAGGCGAGACAGTTCCGTTCAATACCCTCGAGCGCTCGGTTGCCGACAACATGGCAGCCAGCGTGCATGCACCCACCTTCCGCGTGGGCTACACCGTCGCGACAGACCCGCTAGAGACCCTCCACCAGCAAGTCAAAGCCAAAGGCGTCACTATGACCGCTTTGCTGGCCAAGGCGGTTGCCCTGACCTTGCGCCAGCACCCGCGGCTCAACGCCAGCTACGCCCAGGACGGCATCCACTATCCCGGTAACATCAACGTTGCCGTTGCGGTTGCCATGGAAGACGGCGGCTTAATTACGCCGGTTCTCCAAAACGCGGACGGCGTCGACCTCTACACCCTGTCGCGGACTTGGCGGGATTTGGTCGAGCGCGCGCGCGCCAAGCAGCTGCAGCCCGAGGAGTACAGCAGCGGAACGTTTACGATTTCCAATTTGGGCATGTATGGGGTCGATCGCTTCGACGCCATTCTGCCGCCCGGCCAAGGCAGCATCCTGGCTATTGGCGCTTCCCAGCCGCAAGTGGTGGCAACCGGCGAGGGCATGATGGGCATCCGCCGTCAAATGCAGCTCAACCTCACCTGCGACCACCGCATCATCTACGGTACCCATGCCGCTGCTTTCCTGCGGGATCTGGCAGCCACTCTGGAATCGGATCCGCAGTCGCTAGCCCTGTAACGTGCTTACTGGGCCGAGACGCGCCGGATTTCGGAATAAAAAGCCGTCCGGCTCACCGACTGCGAGCCCTGCAGGACCGTGCGCAACCGCAGGTTGGGGTGGGCAAACCACAAGCGCTCCTGCGAGTAGGTCTCGCCCGCCTCAGCCGTTAGGGTCAGCGATTCGTCCGCCGCGATTTCGTAGCAGGCAACCAGCGGCGCCTGCCCATCGCCGCTGGGTTGCTGCACGAGCTGCCCGGTCTGGGGTTGTTGGGGGCTGGGAACGGCCGCAACGACCGTCTGGCCGCGTTGCGCGGGGGCATCCCAATCCACCGAGTTGTCCCAACCGATGCGCGCCCCACCGCAGCTGTCTTCAGGGCTAAAGCCGGCCTGATGGCACAAGCGCGCCACCGCCGCATCGGTAGCCGGCAGCAGCTCGATGGTTATTTCCGATTTGCTGTCTTGAGAGGTTTGTTGCGTCAGGTCGTAGTAGGTGCGCTGCGAAAACCACTTGCCTTCGCTTTTTTGCAAAAACTCATTAATGTCCATAGCCGAAAGCAGTGCGCCTGGGGCAGCCGGTGCCGTGTGCCTTGCGATCCGATCCTAAGGGGTTGGGGCGGCCGCGTGCGAGGCAGGCTCAAGCGGATGGGGGCTCAGTTCCCGCCGCCCGCTGCTGCAGCTGCCGGCGGATGGCGCGGTGCCGGGCCCGGTCGAGCGGGTAGCGGTACGCCAACCCCATGGCCGCCAGCAAAAACACCGCCGGTAGGGGGGCGATGGCAATGCGGATGGCCAGCAGCGCGCTTGCCGGTTGCTGGGGGGCAGGTTCGCCGGCCTGCGACTCGACAAACCCAGCCCAATCCAGGCCCTGGCCCACCAGCAGCAGGGCCAGGGCCAGGCCCAGCTTTTGCAAGACTACCAGGAAAGCATAAAACAGGCCCTCGCGGCGCTGGCCCGTTTGCAGCTCGTCCAGATCGATGGCGTCGGGCAGCATGGACCAGGGAATAAGATAGGCAACGGCAATCCCAATTCCAGCCAGGACGGCCAGCGCGTACGCGCCCGCCGCCTGGGCGGGCTGCAAGGCAAACAGGCCTGCTTGCACGCCCACCCACACGCCTGCGCCCAGCAAAAACACGGTTTGCTTCTCCAGCCGCTGGCTGGCCGCTTGCCAAACGAACAGCATGACGATGGCCGAGCCTTGCACGGCCAGGGCTACCCGCGGGAAGGCCGCCTCAGCCAGCCCCAACCAACTCACCACAAAGTAGGGCAGGACGGCGGCCGTGAGCTGCACGGCCAGCCAGGCGCACAGATAAATCCCCACAATGTAGCGAAACGGCCGGTTGCCGATGGCGATCCGCAGCTGCGCCCGCCAACCGAGCTCGGGTTGCCGCTCGCTGCTAGCTGGCGGTGCCGCTTGCAAGTTGGCCTCGCGCTGGCCCCAGCGCAGCGTCAGCCCGAAGGGCAGCAGCAGTGCGGCCAGCAGGGCAGTTACCGTCAGGCTGACCGGGCGCGCCGCGACTGGCGGCGGTACCCAGCCCAACCCTTGCGCGATTCCGTACGCCAATAGCCCCAAGCTGGCGGCAATGAGCCCGCCCCCCAACTGGCGCTGCTGCGACCGGGCCAGCAGCGCCGGACGACCCCGCTCGCGCACGCCCAAAACGCACCACAGCAGCGGAACGACCGCCAGCAGCGCTATCGCGGCGCCCCATACCCGATACTGCTGCTGCGAGTCTTGCGGATAGGCGGCAAAAATCATGCTTGCCAGGACCAGCGCCAGGATGCTGCCACCCAGCGAGAAGGCAAAGCGAAAGCTAGTCAGGCTGGTGCGTTCGTTATAGTCCTGGGTGAGCTCGGGCGTTAGGGCCGTATAGGGCAAGTTGACGGCCGTGTAGCCCAGCTGAAACAGAATGCCGATAAGCACGTAGTAGCCGAATAGGGCCCAGGTGTTGAGGGGGTCGCTGTCGCTAAAGCGGGGAACCAGCCACTGGGCAAAAAACAACAGCCCAAAGGGGACGGACCCAAACAGCATCCAGGGCAGGCGGCGTCCCCACCGCAGGCGCGTGTGATCGCTGAGCAAGCCGATGGCCGGATCGTTAATTGCATCCCAGACGCGGCTGATCGCCAAGACGCTGCCGGCTAGCCCCGGCGGCAGCCCTGCAACTTGGGTTAGAAAGTAAAGCAAATAAAAGGCCAGCGCATTGGCGGTCATGGCCGGCCCCATATCGCCGGCGCCGTACGCTAGCTTGGTAGCCAAACTCAGGCGCTCGCTGCCGTTCCCTGCCACAGGGGCTGCGCGGGCCGATTCGGTCACATTGCCCCCCGCACGCGCTCGCCATGCCAGAGCTAGCTGTTTCCTGGGCGCAGTACCACCGCACCATCGAAGCCCTAGCGGCTCAAATCTACCAGTCGGGCTGGTGCTTCGATCAAATCGCTTGCGTAGCCAAAGGCGGGTTGCGGGTGGGCGATATTCTCGCGCGCCTGTTCGATCGGCCCCTGGCCGTCCTAGCCGCGACATCTTACGGGGGACCCGGCAACCGCATCCGCGGCGAGATCGCGCTCTCGCCGCATCTGGCCACTACGGCCGAGCGCATGGGACCGCGCGTGCTGCTAGCCGAC
This sequence comes from Cyanobacteria bacterium QS_8_64_29, assembly GCA_003022125.1. NCBI lineage: Bacteria > Bacillati > Cyanobacteriota > Cyanobacteria bacterium QS_8_64_29. The sequence goes on from PXQH01000008.1 coordinate 4,679, forward strand.
GACCTCAGCGACTCGGGGACCAGCCTGCAAGCGAGCCGCAACTGGCTGCTCGAGCACTACGGCAGCGATATCGAAACCATCCGCACGGCCGTGCTCTGGTGCAAAGGCGATTCCGCGGTCCTGCCGGATTACTACGTCCGTTACTTGCCCGACAATCCCTGGATCCGCCAGCCCTTTGAGCCCTACGAGCAGATGAGCCCCGCCGAGCTGGCGCCGGCATCACCCCCCGCCGAACAGCAGCAACCACAGCGGTAGCGTTAGCAGCAAACTGCCCGAGCCCGCCGCGATCGCGGTCACTGTTAGCTCGCGATCCAGCTCGTAGGCCTCGGTGATGACCAGCGTGGCAAACGCCGGCGGCATGCCTGCCTGCAGAACCATCGCCAGGCGCTGCAGGCCGGTCATGCCCGACAGGCCCAGCAGGCTGCCCAGCAGCAGCGGGACCAGCAGCATTTTGACGCTCAAGCTGGCCGCAGCCAGGCGCCAGCGGTGCCAGGAAGACAGCTGGCTCAGCCGCATGCCGATCAGCAGCAAGGCCCCGCCAATGGCACTCCAGCCAGCGCCCTGCAGCGCCGCCTGCGCCAGGGGCGGCAGCGCGATGGGCCGCAACAACAGGCCCAGACCCACCCCCCACAGCGCCGGCGTGGTAACGATGGCGCGCGCTAGCTGGCGGTAGCCAGTTGCCTGCCGCCCCCAGTAGGCAGCCAGCAATACCCCGAGCCCGTAGGAGCTCAGCACCATGCCTAAATCGAAAAAGACGGCCCAGCCAAAAAAGCGCTCGCCAGCCAGCGCCAGATTGACCGGATACCCCATGTAGCCGGTGTTGCCCAGCATGGCGGTTAAAAAAAAGCTGCCGCGCGCTGCCGGCGGCAGCGATTGGGGCTGCAGGCGCCCCAGGGCTGTTGCCAGCAGGGCTCCGGCCAGCACGGCGCCCCAGGCCAACAGCGGCGCCAACCATACAGCCCCCGAGAGATCGGCGCGGCGCAGAAAGGCAACGATGCCGACCGGCACGCCCACCCAGAACAAAAACCGACCCAAGGTAGCCGGCACCCGAGCCGGCAGCAGCCGCCCCAGCACGACGCCCGCCAGGACACCACCGGCCAATTGCCAATAAAGCACGAGCAAAGCTGGCATCAGGTCTTTCCCTGGCTGAGGGGCCGGCACTGACTGTATCCGGTGCGTTCGCTAGAGTGATTGGGAAGCGCCATTGCGCTCGGGTAGCCGTGAGCGACCGACAGCGACCCTACCAGCCGGCGGACGATATTCCAGTAGCCCAGCGTGAAGTCCCCCTTGCTCCCCAGCAAGCCCGTTCGGCATCCGCGCCCGGGCGGCGTTGGCTGTGGGGAGCGGGGCTAGGCTTGGGCGTGATCGCGTTGGTTGCCGGCGGCGTTGCGCTGCTGCGCGCCTCGCCCCTGGAGCTAGCTTGGCCGAGCGCGCTGCAGCAATCGAGCTCGACGGCCGCCGACTCCTCAAGCTCCCCTTCAGCCCAATCGCCGGCGAGCCAGCCCAATGTCTTGGGCCACCTGCCCTACCCCGAAGCCCCGCGCGCATCCTTGGAAGCACTGGCTGCCAACGGCGACATTCGGCTGCGAATCCCCGCCGCCCGAGCCTTCGAGCGCATGCGCGCCGCCGCGCGGCGCGATGGCATCCGCTTAGTGCCGCTATCCGGCTTCCGCAGCCAGCAGCAGCAGGAGCGCCTTTTCTTTGAGCGTAAAAAACGGCGCGTCCAATCGGCGCGCCAACGGGCTGAGCTGAGCGCGCCGCCCGGCTACAGCGAGCACCACACGGGCTATGCCATTGACATTGGCAGTGCCGCAGCGCCGCAAACTCACCTGCAAGCAAGCTTTGCGCGCACTGAGGCTTTTGCCTGGCTGCAGCAGAACGCAGCCCGCTACAGCTTCGAGCTCTCCTTCCCGCCCGACAATCCGCAGGGGATTGACTACGAGCCCTGGCACTGGCGCTACGTGGGCAATCGGCACAGCCTAGAGACGTTCTATCGGGCGCGGAAGAGATCGTCTGAGACTAACTGAGAGCACGGGGATGAGCGAGTCTGATCGCAGCAACCAACCCTGGTGGGTCCTGCGCTGGTTGGACCTGCTAGAGAAGTACCGCTTCAAAAAGCGCCTGGAGCGCGGGCGCAATTACGCCCAAACCGGCAACATCCGCTACATCGAGTTCCGCGAAGCCGAAGTCTGGGCCCAAGTGCAGGGCAGTGCCGAGGACCCCTACCAGCTCTCCATTCGGCTGGATCCCTTCAGCGATCGCGACTGGGACAACGTCATTGCCACCCTGGCCGAGCGGGCCAGCCTCTCAACCCAGCTGCTGGCCGGAGAGCTGCCGCAGGACATCGAAGCGGTCTTTACGGCCAACGGGTTGAGCTTGTTCCCGTTCTCGCTCAAGGAGGTGCGCTCGCGCTGCAACTGCCCCGATCCCAAAAATCCCTGCAAGCACGTCGCCGCCGTTTACTACGAACTCGGCGATCGCTTCAGCGAGGATCCCTTTGTCCTGTTTCGGTTGCGCGGCCGGACCCGCAAGCAGATTCTGGATGGGGCACGCCAGGTTCGAGCGCGCAAAATGGGCGGCGAGGCCACCCCAGCCACTGCCACCGGCAAGGGCAAAAAAGCCGCCCAGGTGGTTCCGTCGCAACTGCCGCTCGACATCGAGCATTTTTGGCAGTACGAGGAACCGCTCGATCCCGACCTGGTAGCGATCGAGCCCTCGAGTGAGGAAACGACGGTCCTGGCGCTGCTGGGCAGCTTTCCGCTGACCGCCTCGGACGCGCGCGCCGTCCAGCAGTACCTGACCCGAGCCTACAAAACCGCGAGCGAGCGCGCTGTGGCAGCTGCCGCCCAGCAAGCGGGCGGTTCCCCCCAACAGGGGGAGGGCGCGAGCGGCGACTAAGTCCCCTAGTGGCCCCCCATAAACCGGATGTCGGCTTGGCCTTAAGAAGCCACGCTCGCCGCGACTAGCTCGTTGGCTATGGTGAGGTTGGCCGTCACGTTTTGGACGTCATCGAGCTCCTCGATGGCCTCTAGCAACTTAAGCAGCGATCGCGCTTGGTCCGGATCGCTGACCGCAACGTAGGTATCGGGGATCCAGCGCAGCTCGGCTTCTTTGACGGGAAGGCCCTGCGCCTGCAGGGTTTGGTTGAGGGACTCAAGTTGGCTCGCTTCAGTATAGACCTCGGCTCCCGGCTCTTCTCCTTCGCCGTTCCATTCGAAGGTCTCGGCGTCCCCTTCCACCGAGGCTTCCAGCAGCGCCTCTTCGCTCAGCTCGCCTTCGAGGCGCACCACGCCCTTCTGCCGAAACATCCAGCTGACGCAACCGGTTTCGCCCAGGTTGCCGCCGTACTTGCTAAAGCAGGTGCGCAGATCGGCGGCCGTACGGTTGCGATTGTCGGTCAGGGCTTCAATCAGCAGGGCAATGCCGCCGGGGCCATAGCCTTCGTAGCGCAGGCTCTCCAGCTGCTCGGCATCGCTGCCCAGGGTGCCGGCGCCCTTGGCCAGGGCGCGCTCGATGTTGTCGTTGGGCAGCCCGGCGGCTTTGGCTTTGTTGATCGCCGAGCGGAGCTGGAAGTTGGCCTCGGGATCGGGGGAGCCGTTGCGGGCGGCATTGATGATGGCGCGCGAGAGCTGGGTGAAGGTCTTGCCCTTTTTGGCATCGGCCCGAGCTTTCTGGTGCTTGATATTGGCCCACTTGCTGTGCCCTGCCATAGCGCTCGTTCAGGCAACTCCCGCTCTCCAGACTAGATTTTAGCCGGCCGTGCCATAAAGCACCGATCCCAGCAGGCCCACCTGCTGGTTGGTAATGACGCGAACGGGGACCTGCTCGAGGACGGGGCTGAGGCGGCCCTTATCCTTGAAGGCTGCCAGAAAGCGGCTCTGGCGCAGTAGCGAGCGGTTTTTGGCTGCGATGCCGCCGGCAATGTAGAGCCCCCCAAAGGGCAGGAGCTTGAGCGCCCAGTTCCCGGCCTCGGCGCCGTAGGCCTCAAAAAAGCGCGCCATGGCCTGGGCCGAGAGCGCATCCTGCCCCGCCTGGCCGATGGCAGCGGCCGGATCGGGCGGGGGCTCCGACAGTGCGCCTGCCCGATAGCGCTCCCACTGCCGCACGGCATCCGCGACCTGCGGCGACTCGGCAGCTTCGCCGCGATCGCGCAGGAACTGGTAAATGGCTACAATCCCCGGCCCTGAAACCACGCGCTCGGCCGAGACCCGCGCGATCCCCAGCCGCCGCTGCAGGTCGTGCATCAGGGCCACCTCCCAATCCGAGCGGGGCGCAAAGTCGACATGGCCGCCCTCGGTGCCAAAGGCCTGGTAGCTGCTGCCCTGGGGGGTCAAAAATCCCTCCCCCAACCCGGTTCCGGCCCCAATAACCCCAATGGGCGCATGGGCCCGCTCGCAGCCGGGCTGCAGCGTTTCGCAATCGGCAGCTTCCAGGGCACGGATGCCGTGGCAAACGGCGGCAAAGTCGTTGATCAGCCGCACCTGCGCCATGCCCAAGGCCGATGCCAGCGCCTGCGCATCCAGAAACCAATCCAGGTTGGAAGGCTGGCTGGTTTGGTCCACCACCGGCCCCGGGACGGCCAAGCAGGCGCGTTCGGGGACGCGATCGGGGGTGCGCGCCCCAAACTCGCGCACGATGGGGACTAGGCCGCTGTACTGCTGGCTGGGATAGCTGGCCTCGTCTAGGGTTTGAAACGACAGGCCGTCTGCTGCGGCGTCGATCAGGCGCAGGATGGTTTTAGTGCCGCCAATATCGCCGGCCACGAGTAGGGTCATAGGCCTCGCTCGCGCTCAGTTGAAGCGGACGACCGTCTCGGGCTGGCTTAGGTGCGAGGTATCGCCCGCTAGGGCCAGCCGCCAGTCCTGCCCTTCGCGCACCAACTGGATGAGCGCGCACAGCGAGGCGTTGATGGATGGGCGTCCCCCAAGCAGGCCGGCTGCAACCCCCATTACCGAAGCCCCGTGGCCGATGAGGGCAAAGTCTTGCGGGAAGTCGCGCACCAGGCACTGGACGGTCCGGGCGGTCCGCGCCCAAGCGGCCTCGCTGCTCTCAGGATAGGACGGCACGACGCGGGCAGTATAGCTCAAATCGATTTCGGGGTAAGAAGCTGCCAGCACCTGGGGCGGCAAGGTTTGGGGCGCGTGCGCCATCCAGTCCGGGTTGAGCCACTCGCTCAGGCCCGCCTCGAGCGCAACGGTCACCCCGAGCGCGCGGGCAACATAATGGGCCGTCTGCACCGTTCGCAAAAACGGCGAGGCAAATACCCGCGCAATCTGCTCGCCCTGGAGGTGCTGCCCGAGTTCTTGCGCTTGTGTGACCCCATCGGCCGATAGGGGCGGATCGTAGGGGCGCTCGGCGGTCTCGAACCACGCCGGGTGGACGAAGTCGTAGCGGTTGCCGTGGCGGGCGAGCCAAACCGTTTGGGGCATGGAAGCACTCGGTTGCGGCGCCAGGCAGTCGCTACTGCCGGCACGTGCGGAGCCGACCGCATTATGGCACGGCTCGCTCGGCGGTTCCAGGCGCGGCCAGCAGCCGGCACGGGGCGTGAAAACAGGGTTTGCAGTTAACTTAATCAAAATTTACAATATTAAGCAGACTTAACAAAGCGACTGGCTGAGCTTATTGACTCACCCGCTTGCAGCCTGCATTGGTTGGAACCGAAATGTTTAACGTCACTACAGTCCTACCGGCCCTAGTGCAACCCAACGCCGCGTCCGGCTACGGACCGCAAGCAGCACGGCTGCTTCTGCGCGTCACAGTAGGCGCGTTCATGGTTCACAACGGCCTCGATAAGTTGGCCGACATTGAGAACTTCGCTACCGCCTACGTGGCCTACATTGGGCTACCGTTTCCTATAACGCTGAGCTACATTGCCGCCTATACCGAGCTCATTGGCGCGCCGCTAGTGGCCCTGGGGCTACTAACGCGGCCGGCAGCTTTGGGGCTCGTGGCGACCATGGGCGTTGCCATCTACCACCACCTTTTGGTCGGCGGTTTGAATGCCACCCTGCTAGAGCCGGCAACGATCTATGCCGCTTGCTTTGCGTTCTTTGCCATTAACGGCGCGGGCCAGTTCTCGCTGGATGCGCTGCTGAAGCGGTGGCTGCAGCCCCAGCGCTCCTAGCCGGGCGGCTCGGTGCTGTTGTGGGCTAGCTTGTGAAGCTGCCGGCGGCTCAAGCCAAAACGGGCATGAAGGTCATCGCGATCGCGCGCAGGGATGCCAACTGCCCGGAGCTCAACGGCAGCATTGTTATGGGTGGCGGGGTGCTGTTCGCGGGCGCGCCGGGCAACGCCGGCGATGAGATCCTGCGCCGGCTGGACGAGCACCAGGGCACGGCCTATTGGAGCAACCGGCGGTTGGCCATTGTGGAGCAAGAGCCCCTCCAGCTGGGGCAGCTGGATTTTGTCATCCTCTCGCCGGAGGCCGTGCTGGAAGCGGCCCAGCGGATGGATCCGGCTTATGCCGCAAGCCTGCAAGCTAGTTGGCCGTGGCTGTTTGGCGAGGGCTAGCGCGCGTGCGAGGGGCTATAGGGCAAGGGGCTCGCCGTAACGCTCGCTGTAGCAGACGCGATCGAGCGCGAAGCGGCCGCCGTAGGGTTTGAGCTGAACCCTTCCATGGAGTAGCTATCGACCCCCAACCCTTTAGCAGCCACCATCAGATGGTCCACAGCAAGCATGGTGTAGCGGTTGACCCAGGCTTCGAGGCGCTCGAAGCTAGGGGCTATTTTTGGCAAAAGCAGGAATGCTGTTGCGCATGCAGTCGGCTTGCTCGTCGCCGACGCCACCAAC